>NZ_JARESX010000109.1:0-18684 GCF_046026435.1 Paraburkholderia sp. RL17-381-BIF-C
CCGCGTCGGCGACCCGCAACCCGCACCCGCCCCGCGCGTATGCGCGCGCGGCCGGCGACTTTCTTGCTTGGTGTGCCGGTGCCGGCGTGCCGTCGATCACCGCCGTGCAGCCGCTGCACGTCGCCGCGTGGATCGAGCTGCAGACGCAGACCCATTCCGCGCCGACCGTCAAGCAGCGGCTCGCCGCGATCCGCCGCCTGTTCGACTGGCTCGTGACCGGCCAGATCGTCCCGCACAACCCGGCCGCGTCGGTGCGCGGTCCGTCCCACACCACGAAAAAGGGGAAAACGCCGGTGCTCGATGCGACCGAGGCGCGGCAGCTGCTCGACCGCATCGATGTGACGACCCCGATCGGGCTGCGCGACCGCGCGCTGATTGCGCTGATGGTGTTTTCGTTCGCGCGCGTCGGCGCCGCGCTCGCCATGCGGGTCGAGGACGTCTATGTGCAGCACCGGCGCCTGTGGGTGCGCCTGCGCGAAAAAGGCGGCAAGCGGCACGAGATGCCCTGTCACCACACGCTTGAGGCGTATCTGCACGCGTATCTGGACGGCACCGGCATCGGCGCCGATCCGAAGGGACCTCTGTTCCGCACGGTGCGGCGTGGTACCGGTCAGCTCAGCGCCACGCCGCTGCCGCAGGCGAACGCCTACGCGATGGTGCGACGCCGCGCACTGGCGGCGGGCATCGGCACCCAGATTGGCAACCACACGTTCCGCGCAACCGGCATCACTGCCTATCTGAAAAATGGCGGCACGCTCGAGAATGCGGCGGCGATGGCGAACCATGCGTCGACGCGCACGACGCAGCTGTATGACCGGCGCCGGGACGACATTAGCCTGGACGAGGTGGAGCGGATCCACATATAGCGAATGATTGCGCTCCCCTACCCGGTTGACGGCGTGCCCTAGTCACGACGATTTTGCGTGACGTGGGCCCGACAGACGAATGACCACTACAACGAGCATCACCATGGCGAATCCAACGATGAACAGGGCGCCTCCCGTTGCGTGGGCGTCAAGTTGCGCCACCAGGTTACTGCACGCGTTGATGATGCCAGTCACTTCTTTTTTCATATCAGCTGCGACCGCAACTGCAACGTGATCGCGCCGTTTGTTTCAGCCCTCAGCAATCGAAACGTATCACCGCTGCTGCGCGAGGCCTTGCCGCAGCTCACGCGGATTGCCAAGGCGATTGGCCTCGATCTTCATGACACCATCATCAGTCTGGATGGCGTCTACGATTGCCGGGCCAACCGCAAGGCCATCCTCAATCGCGGCATGACGCCCAACATCAACGCCAACCCGCGTGGCCGCAAAACCCCGAAGCGCGGTCGCAAGCCGTTGTTCGACCCCACCATTTTCGACGAGCGCTTCAGCACCATCGAGCGGGTGTTCGGCTGGGAAGACAAGTTCCGCCGCCTGCTGCTGCGCTTCGAGCGCCTCAGCCATCTGCACTACGCCTTCAAGACGCTGGCCTTTACGATGATCAGTCTGCGGCGCTACTGCCGCAGCTGATTGCCTCGTCGATGTTCGTGTTTCACGTCCGGCGCCGCGCGCCGCGATCTCGCTCGTCCACACCATGCCGAAACACACCGGCGATGACGCAAATCATCTCATCGCTCGTGTCGTCGTTCCCCATCCGCCGGGCTTTGCAACTCCCTTCAATCGCGTTCCTACGTTCCCGACCACAAAACCCGCAACCAGTAGGTGGACAATGCATGCACATCGCGCAAACGCAAAACGGTTCGAAACAGACCGCGCGTGCTGACAAAAGAACTCAGGCGTCCCGTTTGCACTCTAGGTCGATCGTCGGCTTAGGTGACTCCTTCCGCCTGCTCCAGGCTGCCAATGAGGGTCTCGCTATAATTGTGTTGCTTCGACAATACCGTCAAGGGGTAACCACGTCGCGATCTTTTGTCGTACCTGATCGACGATGCTTCGCATCCATCCGCCGTAAGTGCTAGGACCGGCGAGGTGAACCCAGTCGATAAGCAGAGATCGCTGCGGCGACATTTCGCTAAGAGAGAGAAAATCCAGAGTCGGATTGTCGGTGCTGGGCGAGAGCGCCGCATGGCCGGGGAACCACAAAGCTACCTTCCGACAGTCATAAGCGTGGGCATATGCGTGCAGCTGGTACACGTCCGCTTGTTGAATTGCCCACTTGCCGTCCTGAGCATCTGGCGATATGCGTTTCCACTTCGTATCAATGATTGCGATGACTCGGTCGTTCTGTAAGATACAGAAGTCAGGCTTCATTTGAAACTTACGCTGTCCGTCGTTTGCTTGCGTGAGGAAGCGGCGTGGCCCTTCCTCACGCAGCTGAAGTTCAGGCGGTAGCGATCGCCTGAGGACACGCCCGATAAAAGACTGAAACAGCAGGTTCATCTCGAACACGAGAGCCGTGCTTTGTCTGTCTCCGCTGCGAAGCCCGGGATTTTGCGATGCGAGGAACCATTCACACATTTGAAGCACCGACTTGAATCGCGAGACGAGCCGGTTCTGGGGTAAGCGACGTACATCGTCCGCAGTTGCTACGACATCGGATACATCGGCTAGCCACGCAAGCAATAGTTCTACGCTACGTTCTGTAGTTCGCGAGCCGATCGTCAAGGGGCGTATTTTCTTCAGAGTCGCCTTAATGATCTGGTTATGCCGATTGTTCACGGATAGCTCGTCGAACTCGCAGAACATACGATCCTTCCGACCCGGAAACCGCGTAGCTTCGACGTCTGGCCGCCAGCGGCCGCGAATTGACGTAAGCAGGTCGTCTTGGAAAACGTAACTTCGAGGCATGCCTGCGTGATATTGACGAAAAAGTTCGTCACAGAACCATCGAATCAAGGTGAGCAGGATCGTGCCATGTTCGGTTTGCAGGTCTCCACAACCGGCCGATCCGACGGGAAAGTTATTGGAAACGCCGAGCATGCGAAGTAGGCATGCGCGGTCAAAGCTAGCGGCGTCGGCGATCTTTGGCAAGATCTCGACTGTCAGGTTGCCGGCGCAAATAACGCCGCACCAATTTTGAAATTTTACGTGCTTATGCCCGACCTCAAACACGCGGCCGCTCGCCGACGCACAGGCGCGCAGGAGGGCGTCGACTTCGGTCGGAGTGAGAGCGTGTTGGTCAGTCTCCGGACAGGCGACGACTGGAACGCGTTCGTATTCGCGCACTACCAGCGACTTTACTAGCTTAGGCATCAGGTGAACGTGCTTTAAAAGTCGTTAAGCGCTGCGGCTGGCACGCTAGCGTAGATGGCACGAAACGACGCCGCGCTGATGCTAGCAGTAACCCGGTGAAGCGGGCGGTCTTCGAAATCGTCTAGTTGACCTGCTTCGCTGAAGAAGAGCGATGCTATTTTTGGCTTGAATGCGGAAACAAGAGGCTGGACGCCATTCGGCACCGATAACACCTGTGCGATACCGGTCCAATCTTCGAAAAAGTGCTCTTGAAGAAGGGGGATGATGCCATCGGTAAATGCGCGCTGAAGGCCACCTAAGTCGCGCACGTTCGTCAGGTACCCGTGTCCAATGCATGCGTCTCGGCCGCGCAAAACTGTGAGGCGTGCATTGATTACCCTAAGCATGCATCGTAAGTCGATCGGATTGCCGTCTTCCCCGTCGATGCAGCCTTCCGGTTGATTCGTTGCACCGGGAATGGCAGATGGATCCGGAGGAAGATGGGTGAAAGTAAAGCGTCTACGCAGGGCAATGTCGACAAGCGCGATTGAGCGATCTGAGGTGTTCATGGTTCCGTACAAGTCAACGTTTTCAGGTACGCCAAACAGGTGCCCCGTGTACGGAAGCCTCACTTCAACCCCGCCGACTACGTTACCTTGTTCATCGATTCGCAGGCGTTTGTCCTGCTCAATCAGGGTGATCAATTCACCAAAGATCTTGGCGATATTGCCTCTGTTGACTTCGTCGATGACGACAGCATAGCGATGAGCGGGATCGCGCCGAGCGCGGTCGCAGAGGCGTTTGAATACGCCGTCGACGGGCATGATTTCGAACGACGTGCTGTCGTCCTCGGACTCGACCTCGACAGGACGCAGACCCTCGACAAAGTCCTCGTAGGAGTAACTCGGATGGAAGGTGACCATCTCATAGCGGTGCGTCGCTGTTACTTCCTCGGCTCCTGCGCGCAATGCAGACAGCGTTGTATTCAGTTCTGGTGCAATTTCTTGCCACTCAGGAACAAGATGCCACTGGGAGGCCTCCGTCTTATCGAAGACGAGGGGGGAGCGGCGCTTGGCCACGTCAGTGCGTACCGTTGTCGACTCGATAGCTGTGTGATTCTGCAGCGTATTCCATATCGCTTGCGTATGGTTCCGAGAGCTCGCACCTGCCAGAAGCTTCGCTTGAACGAATGGATGTTTGGAGATGTCCGGCACACGCAACGCGCTATTGGGGTGCTCGGCCAGTACAGCACCGACGACCTCGAACCATGAAAGTGGGCCGACTCGGTCCACCACGGTCTCACCACTCGCCGCACCGAAGTCGTTTGTATATTGGGGCAAGACTTGTTGCAACAGGGTGCGGGTCTTGCCTGTGCCGGGTGGCCCGTAATAAATTACGTTTCGTCCGTGAATGCCCTGCGACTCGACGACGGCGGAGTCTTCGTCAGCAAACTGCGGTGCTGCATTGTCAGGCTTTGTGTCGGGCAGCGGAACGAGTCCTTCCGCTTTCCGCGCGATTATCTTAGCAAGGCTATTGTCGAACTCCTGCTGCGTGAGCAGATAGTCACTTTCAAGTTGATGGCGCTGGATGATTGCCGTCACTTTTGGAATGAGAGTCGTCGTAAGATGATCGAGCGCTGCATCCAGGTCATGGCCCGTTTCGAGCTGGATCCGGTAGTCGCTCTTCCCATTCTCGTAGGTTGCGCCTAGGACGGCCAGGACGTCTTTGTACAGGGGCAGGTGTGCCTGACAGGAGGGCGCACCGAAAACAATCTGATAGTTAACGCTGACAATTTTCTCATTCTTAAAGCCAACTACGAGTCCGATGGTCTTGGTCTTGTTGTTCTGCTCGTTGAACTTGAATGGAGCGCAGAAAAGATACTCTGACGTGCCTTGGAACCAATACCCGGCCTTGAAGCGGTCGCTGTTGTTCTTACGGACGCAAAAGAATACTGGCTTTGTGCCGGTCGATGACTCGAGGAGCTTGTCGAGCACGTATTGATGGCATCCCGGCACGCCTTCCGGAACTTGGGCGTTGAGCAGACGAGTCATAGTTATCTGAGTAAGGTGATCCCCGTGTCGCTGCGTTCACGGCTTTCCCGCAAAATTTGGCGTACACCGCGCTACGTCATTTCCCAGCACGAAGCAGGAGAATAATCTGAATGGAGGGGCAAACATGACGGTCGAGTTATGGATGTTGATTATCCACCCTCAGCACGCAGCCACTTAAATTATGAGCTGCGTATATTACTAGGGATTGATTTCCGGCGGCGTCGGCAGTGATGCAGTGTGCTGAACCTTCTGAGCCGAAGCGAATATCCTCGCCGTTGCGCCTGGCGAGCGCACCGAGTGAGAGCGTGCAAAAGTTGGGGAGGTCGGTTACATCAGGCCGCCGTGGCTTGCGGCAGGGTTGTATGGTCTGTTTTGGTCGGTGCCGGCCTTGCGATGCTGCTGCCCCGATGCATTTGCCGTGACGCGAGGCGGCTATTTCGAGCGCCGAGATGCGGCGGGGCAAGAATTCCCCATTCAAAACCGCGACCCTGACCTGCGCCATGCAGTGCGCCCCTTCGTCAGTCCAGCGCATCTGCCGCTTCTTGGCAATGCGATGGCTGACAACGGCTTGACAAATGCTCTCTGCGCGTGCTCTAATCCGCGCACATTCTGAATTGGGTCGACGCCCAAGCCAACCTGCCTTCCCGGGCAAGGTGGATCGCGAAAGCGGATGTGGCTCCTGAGCGAGCAACCAAACGGGTAACGCGTCGACCCTCTTTGAACGGAGGGTTTTTTGTTTTCTGACTCAGACATTCCTCGCGAAACGATCCAGGCCTATCTGGAAACGCACTACCGTGTTCGCGGCGACACGCCCGCTACGTTAAAGGTTGGCGAAACCAATCCGACACTGGCAGCGCTGCATGAAGCTCACGACGCCGAATGCAGTGCATTCATCACCGCCTGCAATCCCTTCAGTCAGAGTTCTAGTGACGACTTCAATGCGGCCAGACAGCAGGCGCTAGCGGACGAGCTGATGCAGCTCGGCTTCACTTTTTTCGACGGCATCGGTCAACACCCCTCAAACAATTGGCCTGGCGAGACAAGCCTCCTTGTACTGGGACTCTCACTTGAAGTCGCAAAGGTGCTCGGTATGCGATACGGTCAGAACGCAATTGTCTGGTCCGGCGCTGACGCTACGCCGCAGCTTGTCCTGTTGCGATGAGTCGTCGTTGATTTGATTCGGCTGGTTCGCCGCCCTATATGGGAAAGAACCGGGGGGATTTGATCCAGATTGCCGCCCCCGACGCTTTGTCGAACGCGGCTAAACAGGAGATGACAATGTCAATTCAAAATGGGCTTTTTTCCTCAGAATCCGTTTCCGAGGGCCATCCCGACAAGCTTGCCGATGCGATTTCCGATCGCATCCTCGATGCGTTCCTCGCAAGAGATCCTCACGCACGCGTTGCCTGCGAAACACTTCTCGCGGATCAGTGCGTGATCGTCGCAGGAGAATTCAAGACGAGACGCATCGAAGATTTTCATGCTGTTCGTGAATCCGCGGCGTCCCTCGTGCGCCGGGTACTTCGCGAAACCGGTTACAGCAATGCCGATACTGGCATCGCGCCTGACCAATGCGAGGTCCAGATCCGCTTCAATGGCCAATCGCAGGATATTAACCAGGGCGTCGATCGGGCAGATGGCGTTCTGGGTGCCGGTGATCAGGGGTTGATGTTCGGTTACGCCACCGATGAAACACCGGAACTCATGCCTGCCCCCATCGTCTATGCGCATCGACTGGTACGCCGGCAGGCTGAACTCAGGAAAAGTGGCGTGCTGCCGTGGCTGCAACCGGACGCGAAATCGCAGGTCACCTTCAGTTATGTCGATGGTCGAGCGACGACCGTCGAAGCCGTCGTGCTTTCGACCCAACACGACGACGGCATTGAACTCGGCGCGTTGCGGGAAGCCATACAAAGACATCTCATCGACTCGGTCATTCCTGAGCATCTCCGCTCTACGTCCTTTCGCACGCTGATTAACCCTACCGGACGTTTCGTCACAGGTGGCCCTAAGGGTGATGCCGGGCTGACGGGTCGCAAGATCATCGTCGACACTTACGGCGGCGCTGCCCCGCATGGCGGAGGCGCTTTCTCGGGCAAGGACCCATCCAAGGTGGATCGGTCGGCCGCATACATGGCCCGCTTTCTTGCCAAACAGGTCGTGGCGCGCGGCTGGGCCAGACGGGCGCTGGTGCAACTGGCTTATGCGATCGGTGTCGCTGAACCCGTGAGCTTTGTTGTCGAGACGTTCGGAACTGAAACCGGGCGCCTGCGAAATCTCGCCGCCGATCTCGCGCGCGAGTTCGATCTGCGCCCGCAAGGGATTATCGACACACTCGATCTGTTGCGCCCGATCTACTACCCGACCGCCGCTTACGGGCATTTTGGCCGCGAGGATCTCAATCTGCCTTGGGAAGGCGTGCAATGATGCAGGCGCGGACTGCCACACGCACTTAATCATCAATAACGCAGTGGATACGATCGGTACTGCCGCACGTGATCCATGGTCTTACAGTCGGGGAGAGCGAACTTGTCAATTGAGAATGACTTTGCTGCACTGGGGCAGCGCGGCGGATTCAACGCCGAACTGGGCGGTCTTGTTGGATTACTGGTCGGCGATGCCGTCGGCGTGGGCTATGAGTTTCGTCCACCAGAGCGGCTTCCTACGCGCGATCAGATAGAAATGGTCACGCCTGTCGAATTCAGGCGCTCACACGCGGGCGTGCCTGTTGGCACATGGTCAGACGACGGGGCTCAGGCGCTCTGTCTGCTCGCCAGCCTGCTTGAGTGCGGGAAGCTTTCGCTGACCGACTTTGCAGGCCGGCTTGTGCAGTGGCTGGATCATGGCTACATGGCCATTGACGGTGATGTGTTCGACGTCGGCATTCAGACGGGCGAAGCGTTACGCAACCTGGGCGACGGAGTGTCGCCGCGCGAATCGGGCGGAGCGTCCGAAATGGACAACGGCAATGGCTCGCTGATGCGGGTTTTGCCTTTGGCTGTGTGGCATACCGGAACCGATGAGGCGCTGGTCAAGGATGCGCATCTGCAATCGCTACCGACCCATGCTCATCCCCGTTCGCTGGTCGCTTGTGCGTTCTACTGCCTTCTGGCGAGAGGCTATCTGCGAAAGATTGACGGCCCGTGGTCGTGGGCCTATCAACGTCTGGAAGCAGTCTATGACGCCTGGCCGCGACAACAGGAGAAGACGTTTTTTCTGTCCGAACTGAACACGCTGCGAAGCTTTCCGCAGACCGATCGGCCGCGTGGGACTGGTTACGTCATCGACACCCTTTGGTCTGCAAGAAAGGCATTGGAAGAAGAGTCATTCGAGGACGTTATCCGGACCGCAATCCTGTTTGGCCACGACACGGACACCACTGCCGCTGTGGCAGGTGGCCTCGCTGGCATCCGGTTTGGTCTCGCGGGAATTCCGAACCGTTGGTTGGCTCGGTTACGCGGGTTTGCGCTCGTAGCGCCGTTGATTTCGCCGCTTCTTGCACGGACAACGGAAGTGAATTGCAACCGCGAGTGAAGCTTGCTGGAGATGACATATGACCAAGTCACTGGAGCAGATCAGGCAGGAGCTGGAGCAAACGCCCCAGCCGCCACTTGACGAAGAATCTATCGAGCGTGTCTACGAAGAGACACGTAGTTGCAACATCGGTTTCATCACGGCCTACCGATCCGACTATAGCGCCGAGGAAAATCTGAGTAGAAACCGGGAACTTCAATCCGACATCCGATCGAGCGGGTTCGGTTTCCGTCATATCGACGGACACGTCATCGAAAACCATGGCGCCCGCGACGCAAGGAAAGTCGTCGAACGAGCGTATATGGTTATCGGTAGACAAGGCGACGATAGCGGCAACCTGCTGGACTTCTTAAAGAATTGCGGCGCGAAGTACGATCAAGTTTGCGTCATATACAAGCTCCATGACGAAGCAAGCGTCGACCTGGTCGGTGCGGCGCACAGTGCAGACGTGAAGCCCGCATTTGGAGAGAAAGTGTCTCTGGGCAGGTTCCACCCTGATCGCGCTGGCGAATATCATGCAGCGCTGCGTCGCAAGAACGCGCCAGTGTTTGAGTCTGGCGGACTGGTCGAAATGATCGGACAAGGGTTCTTCGGTGCCTACGGGCAGTACCTGCGCGCGCAAGCCATCTATAAGGCCCAATTTCCGGACTGCGGCGGTGACGATGCGCACTAGTTAGCGAGAGCGCGCCAATAGCGCCATTTTAAAAAACATGAGGCTGTTCTGGACGAGATGCAGGCGCGACTTGATCATGCCGCTGAGATGATGCGAGTCCGACGGCACACTGTCGAGCATCCATTTGATACGATCAAGGCGTGGATGGGGGCAACCCATTTCCTGACAACGCCTATCGAGCATGTGAGCAAGGAGATGAGCTTGCACGTGCTCGCGTATAACATGAAGCGAGCGATCAAGCTGCGCGGTTCAGAAAACGGTCGTTTTATGAACAGATAAAAATTTACGGCTCGGAGGGTGCAGATTGCTGGACTTTGTGTGAATTTCCCCGTCAATCTTTCAACGTGTCGCAAGCGTTTATCAATCAACGTTGCGACTATGCGATCGCCAACCGACGTTAAGTACTAGGGGCCCAGAACCGGCAAAGCGCCAGGTACTATTTTGACCCGCGCGCTCGCCGGGTAGCGCTGCTACCGGACCGATCCCCGTGTGCACCACACGCTGGTGGACGCGCGTGCCTATCGTTCCGTATGGCTTGCATGGATGGTCTCGGGGCGCGGGGCCGACGGCGTTTCGCGGCGAGTTGACCCTAGTCGCCAACTTGAAAATTTTGCACTATCCTGTCGTTTTTTGCCACGGACTGACCGTACCCATGCTCACGAACGACAGCGAAGGCGGAATCCTCACCCTCAAGCAGGTTGCCGAGTACCTGAAAGTCACGGAGCGGACGATCTATCGCCTGGCAGCGGCCAAGGAAATCCCCGCTTTCAAGGTTGGCGGGACATGGCGCTTTCGCACGACAGACATCGACGACTGGATTGCTGCCCAGTCGCAGAAGCCGGAGGCGAAATGAATGCCGTCCTGACAACTACTCTTGGTTGCAAAGCAAGCCCTTGATATTCCGGCATGACCCAGCGTCGGGGACTCAGGTCTCTCGGCAGCGGCCGAAAACACCAACAATTTCTCTGAATCACGGTTGAAATGAATAAACAGCAACTGGCAACCAAAATCTGGGAATCGGCAAACCAGATGCGCTCCAAGATCGAGGCCAATGAGTACAAGGACTACATCCTTGGCTTCATCTTCTACAAATACCTCTCGGACAAGCTGGAGCGCTTTGCCACCAGCCAGGATTTCACTGAAGACGACCTTCAGGCACTTTCAGAAGACGACCCCGATACCGTCGCGTATTTCCAGAGTAATCTGGGCTACTTCATCAGCTATGACCATCTGTTCGAGACCTGGCTCAACCAAGGTTCGGATTTTCAGGTCTCCGATGTGCGGGACGCGCTCTCTGCGTTTAGCCGCCTGATTCACCCCGATCACAAACTGTTATTTGACGGCATTTTCAAAACGCTTGAAACCGGCTTGAGCAAGCTCGGCGATACGGCGGCCAAACAAACCAAGGCCGTCAGCGACCTGATTCAGCTGATCAAAGACATTCCCATGGATGGACGCGTGGGCTACGACGTGCTGGGCTTCATCTACGAATACCTGATCAGCATGTTCGCAGCCAACGCGGGCAAGAAAGCGGGTGAGTTCTACACGCCGCACGAGGTCTCGGTGCTGATCTCCGAAATCATTGCCGACCATGTGAAGGGCAGAAACAAGATCGACATTTACGACCCCACCAGCGGCTCCGGCTCGTTGCTGCTCAACATTGGCCAGTCCATTGCCAAACAGATGGGCAACGCAGGCACCATCAAATACTTTGCGCAAGAGCTCAAAGAAAATACTTACAACCTCACCCGCATGAATCTCATCATGCGCGACATCCTTCCGGCTAACATTGTCACCCGCAACGGCGACACGCTGGAAGATGACTGGCCGTTCTTTGAAGACAACGACCCCGCAGGCACCTACCAGGCGCTATACCTCGACGCCGTGGTCTCCAACCCGCCGTACTCGCAAAAGTGGGACCCCGCGCACAAGGACAGCGATCCGCGATACGCCCGCTTTGGTCTGGCTCCCAAGTCCAAGGCCGACTACGCCTTCTTGCTGCACGACCTCTACCACCTCAAGCCCGACGGCATCATGGCCATTGTGCTGCCGCATGGCGTGCTGTTTCGTGGCGGCGAAGAGGGGCAGATTCGCAAGCAACTGATCGAGAACGATCACATCGATGCCATCATTGGCCTGCCCGCAAATATCTTCTTTGGCACCGGCATTCCCACAATCATTCTGGTGCTCAAGCAAAAGCGAGCGGGCAGCGATGTGCTGATCGTGGACGCATCCAGAGGCTTTGCCAAAGAAGGCAAGAACAACAAGCTGCGGGCCTGCGACATCAAGAAAATCAGCGACGTGGTGATTGCCCGCGAAAGCGTGCTGCGCTATAGCCGAGTGGTCAGCAAGGACGAAATCCGCAGCAACGGCTACAACCTCAACATCCCGCGCTATGTCGATTCGTCGGAGCCAGCCGAAAGCTGGGACTTGTATGCCTCCATGTTTGGCGGCATTCCAAAAATCGAGCTGGAAGGCTTGAACGCCTATTGGCGTGCATTTGACCAGCTGCGCGATACCCTGTTCACCGACGACGGCACGCCCTATGTAGTACCCAGGGTGCAAGACTTTGCGCAGGCCATTGCTGGTCATGTCCAGGTGCAGGCATTCAAACAGCAATTTGCCGCCGCGTTTGCAGACTTTCCTGCCTACCTGAAGACCAGCCTGATCGGCCACATGCGCACCCTGCATGTGCCCCGGCAAGAAGCGGTGCTAGGCGCAGAAATCTTCAAGCGATTGGCACCGTTCCCGTTGATCGACAAATACCAAGCCTATCAACTGCTGGATGACGAATGGCAGCAGATTGCGGTGGATCTGGAAATCCTGCAGACCGAAGGACAAGGGGTTGACGCCGCCCGCAAGGTCGAGCCCAACATGGTCATCAAGAAAAAAGACGGCAAAGACACCGAGGTGCAAGACGGCTGGCGAGGCCGCGTTTTGCCGTTTGCGCTGGTGCAGGCCGTTCACCATGCGTCCGAGCTGGCTGCCTTGCAAGATCAGGAGAAACAATTGAGCGAAGCCAGCGCTGCCATTGCCGAAATTCTGGAGGGGCTGACCGAAGAGGAGAAAAACGGCAGCGACGCCGTGCATGAATCGGGCGACAAATTCGTCAACGTCGCTTTGGCCAAGGAGGCCAAGCAATACCAAGCGGAAGCTAAGCAAGCCGGTCCGTTTGCAGACGATGCGCTCGAGGCCAAAATTATTCAGGCTGCCGAATGGGTGACTAAGGAAAGCGCGCTCAAAACTGCCATTAAAAAAGCAACCGAAATCCTGCACCTGCAAACCAAGGCCACCATTGAAGGCCTGAGCGACGCGCAGGTGCATCGACTGCTGGAGCGCAAGTGGATTGCGCCGCTACAACAGGCGCTGCATCGTTTGCCAGTGCAGAATTTGGGCATGCTGACCAGTGCTCTGCAGGCTTTGGCACAGAAGTACCGGATTACCTACGCGAACAACGCCCGTGAGATTCAGCAGACCGAAGCTGCGCTGGCGGGCATGCTGGGCGAGCTGGAAGGGGATGAGTTTGATATGAAGGGGGTTGCGGAGTTGAAGGCTCTGTTTTCGGGGGAGCGTAATGAAGAAACAGTCAGGTAAATTTACTCCGCAAGTTCGCTTTCGGGGCTTTTCAAACGAATGGAGCGCCGATATTCTTGGGAATAGAGTTGAGTTTTTTAGTGGACTTACTTACTCTCCGGGTAATGTCCAAAAGGGACGTGGTACCTTAGTTCTTAGATCTTCCAATGTGAAAGATGGAGAAATCGTCGATGCTGATAATGTCTATGTGTCTCCCGATGTAGTCAACTGTAAAAATGTCGAAATTGGCGATGTTATTGTTGTTGTGCGGAACGGCTCGCGCTCTCTGATTGGGAAGCATGCCCAGATAAAGAAGGAAATGGGAAACACGGTCATAGGTGCGTTCATGACCGGAATCGCATCTTCATCTCCTGCTTTTATCAATGCACTGCTGGACACCGCAAAATTTGATAAAGAAGTTGCTAAGAGCTTAGGTGCAACAATTAACCAGATTACTACTGGTAATTTCCGGGAGATGGCCTTTTTTTTTCCTGAATGCGTGGAGCAGGACAAAATCGGCGCGTACTTCAATAAATTGGATCGCCAAGTCCAGTTGTATCAGCACAAGCATGACAAACTGCTGACGTTGAAGCAGGCGATGTTGCAAAAGATGTTCCCGAAAGAGGGCGCGACTGTTCCGGAAATCCGTTTCAAGGGTTTTAATGGGAGTTGGGGTGTAAATAAATTGGAGGAGATTTCCGAAATTATCGGGGGCGGAACGCCCAATACCTCCATTTGTGAGTATTGGGGTGGTGATATCGATTGGTATTCCCCAACAGAAATCGGATCTACGGTCTATGCCAGCGGCAGCGTCAGAAAAATCACACCCGCAGGCTTTGCAAGTTGCTCGGCAAAAATGCTTCCGGCCTACAAAACGGTGCTGTTCACAAGCCGTGCAGGCATCGGCGACATGGCAATTTTGACCAAGCCTGGATGTACAAACCAAGGTTTTCAGTCATTGGTTGTTCGGGATGACGTTGATCCCTACTTCATCTACTCGATGGGCTACAAACTGAAAAAATATGCATTAAGGCATGCATCTGGCTCCACGTTCTTGGAAATTTCAGGCAAACAACTTCAGAAAATGGAGGTGTTATTGCCAACATACCAAGAACAACAAAAAATCGGTACCTACTTCCGAAAGCTGGATGAGCTGATTGCGCAGCACGCTGCCCAGATTCAAAAGCTCAAGCAAATCAAATCCGGCTGCCTGGGAAAAATGTTTGTCTGAACCGGTTGGGCTCCAACCGCCACGCACTGAACCCTTTCGCACCTCCATGACTACCTTTGCCACAGAAGCCGATTTCGAACACGCCGTTATCTACGAACTGAGCCAGCGCGGCTGGGAGCCTGAGGTGCTCAAGAATCCGACCGAGAATGATCTGCTGGCCAACTGGGCGCGGATTCTGTTTGAGAACAACCGGGGCGTTGACCGTTTGAACGAGGTGCCGCTGACCGAAGGCGAGATGCAGCAGATCATGGAGCAGATCGCCGCGCTGCGTACACCGCTGAAGTTGAACGGTTTCATCAACGGCAAGACGGTGACCATCAAGCGCGACAACGAGGCGGACGCACTGCACTTTGGCAAGGAGGTGAGCCTAAAGATTTACGACCGGCACGAGATTGCCGCAGGCCAAAGCCGCTACCAGATTGCGCAGCAGCCGCAGTTCGGACGCGGGGCCAAGCTGCTGAACGACCGGCGTGGCGATGTGCTGCTGCTAATCAACGGCATGCCGGTGATTCACTTGGAGTTGAAAAAAAACGGCGTGCCGGTGAGTCAAGGCTACAACCAAATCCAAAAATATGCCCGCGAGGGGATTTATACCGGGCTGTTTGCGCTGGTGCAGATTTTTGTGGCCATGGAGCCGCAAGAGGCGCTGTACTTTGCCAACCCCGGGCCAGATGGAAAGTTTGACAAGGACTACGCGTTTCACTGGGCGGATTTCAACAACGAGCCCATCAATGACTGGAAGGCGTTCACCTCGGCGCTGCTATCCATCCCTATGGCACACCAGTTGATTGGTTTTTACACGGTAGCCGATGAATCGGACGGAGTGCTGAAGGTGATGCGCAGTTACCAGTACTATGCGGCGCATGCGATTTCGGACAAGGTGGCGAAGACGGATTGGAAAAACCCCAACCGTTTGGGCGGCTTTGTGTGGCACACGACGGGGGCTGGCAAGACAATGACCAGCTTCAAGACAGCGCAGCTGATCGCCAACTCCAAGGATGCGGACAAGGTGATTTTTCTGCTGGACCGCATCGAGCTGGGCACGCAAACGCTGCTGGCTTACCGCGATTTTGCGGGCGATGCCAATGCGGTGCAGGCCACGGAAGACACGGCGGTGCTGATTGACAAGCTAAAAAGCAAAGACCCAGCCAACACGCTGATCGTCACGTCCATTCAGAAAATGAGCCGCCTCAAGGACGACGAGGTAGGTATGAATGCGCATGATCTGGCGCAGATGCGGGCCAAGCGCCTGGTGTTCATCATCGATGAATGCCACCGCAACACCTTTGGCGACATGCTCATCGACATCAAGCACAGCTTCAGTGGCGCGGTGTTTTTCGGCTTCAGCGGCACCCCCATTCACAAGGAGAACATTCGCAGGGACAACACCACTGCCGATGTGTTTGGCAACGAATTACACCGCTACAGCATTGCCGACGGCATTCGCGACAGGAACGTGCTGGGCTTTGACCCGTATCAAGTCAAGACCTACAAGGACCAGGATTTACGCAAGGCCGTTGCTCTGCACAAGGCCAAGGCCGCGACGCCTGAGGAAGCGTTTGCCAACGCCCGGAAAAAGAGGGTGTTTAACCGCTACATGCACGACGTGCCCATGGCGGGCTATATGAGCAACACGGGCAAACACCGCAAGGGGATTGAAGACCATTTGCCCAGCAACCAATACAGTCGCGAAGAGCACCACAGCGCGGTCGTTGTGGACATTGCCAGCAACTGGGTGATCTTGAGCCAAGGTGGCAAGTTTCATGCGATTTTCGCCACGCACAACATTCGCGAGGCCATCACCTATTACCGGCTGATGAAGCAGCAGTGTCCACAGATCAAAATCACGGCGCTGTTTGACCCGAACGTCGACAACGACGACGACCCAGCGGGGAACATGGAGTTCAAGACCGAGGGGCTGGTGGAAATTCTGGAAGACTACAACCAGCGTTATGGGCACAGCTTTGACCTAGGCAGCCACGCGCAGTTCAAGAAAGACATTGCGGCCCGATTGGCGCATAAAAAGCCGTATGCGCGCTTGGAACAAACGCCCGAGAAGCAGCTGGATGTGCTGATTGTGGTCGACCAGATGCTCACGGGTTACGACTCCAAGTGGGTGAACACGCTGTACATGGACAAGGTGCTGCGCTACGAGAACATCATCCAGGCGTTTTCGCGCACCAACCGCCTGTTTGGACCGGACAAGCCGTTTGGCACTGTCCGCTATTACCGCTTGCCCCACACCATGAAGCGCAATGTGGATGATGCGGTAAAGCTGTATTCGGGCGACAAGCCTACGGGACTGTTTGCCTACCACCTAGCCAAGCATGTGGAACGATTGAATGCTAGTTTTGTCGAGATTGGCGCCATTTTCGCGGGCGCGGGCACTGCCGATTTCAAGCAACTGCCCAGTGAAGTGAGCGAGCGGGCTGCGTTTGCCAAGCAGTTTCAGCTACTCAATGGCACTCTGACAGCGGCCAGAATTCAGGGCTTTACCTGGGCGCAAACGGTGTATCACGCAGAGGGCGATGAGGACTCAGCAGTCACGCTGTCGCTCACCGAGCACCAATACCTCACTCTGGTACAGCGCTACAAGGAGCTGAACCAGGGTGGCAGCGCTGGGGGTGGGGGCGATGTGCCGTTTGACATCGACAGCCATATCTCGGAGATCGACACTGGCAAGATCGACGCGGACTACATGAATTCTCGCTTTCAAAAGTACCTCAAGGAACTGGCTGGCAGCAATGCCGATGCCGTGGCGGCAACGCTCAGCGAGTTGCAGCGTTCGTTTGCTTCCTTGTCACAAGATGAGCAAAAATACGCCGAGATTTTCTTGCGTGATGTTCAGCGCGGTGACATCACGGTTGATCCCAAGTGCAGCTTCCGAGATTACCTGATGGATTACAAGGCCCAAGCGAAAAACGCGGAAGTGAACGGTATCGTGCAATGTCTGGGCGTGGATGCGGGCAAGTTGCTTGCCTTGATGAATACCCAGACGACCGATGCGAACTTGAATGAATATGGCCGCTTCGATGCTTTGAAAGCCACGATTGATAAACAGAAGGCTAAGGCTTATTTCGAAGCGTTGGAGGGAACTCCGGTTCCTTTGTTCCGGGTGAATATTAGGGCAGAAGGCCTGCTGCGCAAGTTCATTCTTGACGGGGGGTTCTCACTGAACGCGCCGAATTATATTCCGAGTGCCGGTTTCATCTAAGCCGTTTCGCCAGATCTTCAGCGCGGGGATGGTAATAGCGCATTAACATTCGCGGGTCCTTATGGCCCGTGATCTTCGTTAGCTCATGCATTGGGAAAATTGATGCCAGGCGTGACGTGGCTTCGTGCCTAAGGTCGTGGAAGCGCAAGTCCGTCAGGAATTTTCCATCCGGCCGTTGCCCCGTCAGTCTGCGCTCCGCCAAGTAAAGCTCACGCGCACGCTCTACAGCACGCTCAAATGCCCTGGTAACAGCGTCGGCACGAATCTTGAAGACCCTGTCTTTGTGGGTGCCTACGACGTCATGTGTGGGGGAATCTTTGGGGATACCTCTCAAATCGTTGTGATCGTCCTTCAGAGCTTGAAGTACTTTGACGGCACGAGGTGACAACGGCACGTCGCGGGCGTCTCCGTTTTTCGTGGCCGGTAGGTGCGCGACTCGGCGCTTTAAGTCGACGTGCTCCCATTGCAGCGCGACTATTTCTCCCCGGCGCATAGCCGTTTCGACGGCCAGCCAGATGATTGCGGGAAGCAGCGCGGAGTTGCTGGCCTTCACAACTCGCTCGAGTTCACCATCCTGCGCGCCGCGCTCTGATTCGACATCGCCGGTATCTGGAGCATCAGCTGCAGACTCGCATAGGGCAATGCGTCGCGTCCGCGCGTTGTTTGCCTGCGGCTTGCGAACGAGCTCGACAGGATTCGACAGGCTTTCCATGCCCCATTCCTTGCGGGCAACGTTGAATACATGAGAAAGGACAGCTAAGCGGCGCAGTGCCGTGGCAGGTTTGTAGTCCTTCAGCCATTCATCTCGAAGTTTCGCGATGTCGGCGCTCCGGATTGTGGCTAACGGCCGCTTCGCCAAGTCGGCGGCCTGGCAGATTTTTAAGACAGAAGCTTCTTGTGCTGCCCCCTTCTTTGAGAGCGAGATTTCTTCCTCGTAGCGTTTTAGCGCTTCATAGAGCGTTGTTGCCTCGGCCTCATTGCGGCTGACCCATACCCCGCGCGACATTTCCGATTCGATCATGCTGGCCCAGGCTTCCGCCTCGGCCTTGGTAGTAAAGGTCTTGCTCTGCGCGGGGTAGCCGCGCCGGCGTACCTGCGCCTCCCATTGGTACTGCCCACGCTTTCGGATGGTCGGCATTTCTGAAGGCTCGCTGGAATGGAGTGTGGCGACATTGTGGCAAATAATCGAAAAATCCGCTATAACCCGTACACGTATTTGGGTGACTTTTGCA
>NZ_JARESX010000110.1:0-18179 GCF_046026435.1 Paraburkholderia sp. RL17-381-BIF-C
CACATGAAGCGACAGGCGCGTCCGACTTCGGGGACTTCGAGCGCATGCGTCGTCGTATGGGCCGGGCCAGCACCGTGATGTGGTCAGGAAACGGTAACGCCCCTTGTACCGCTCTGTCACTCCGACCACGCGCTGCAGTACACCGCGACAGAGCGCGCGCGATCACAGTTCAACCACCATCGCCGGATCGAACGCCGGGTTTTCCCATTCCAGGTCGACGGGGGCACCCGCCGTCAGACGGTTCGTTGCATAGCCGCGCGGGTTGGCAATCACCCGCGACTCGCCAACGCGATAATCGAACGAGTCATGCACGTGACCGTGAATCCACACGTCGGCCAGTTCGAGCACAGGTCCCAGGTCACTCACGAATGCAGCGCTGACCGGGTCGTTCACATAGCGCGAATGCACCGACGGCGGCGCAACGCCGTGATGGGTCACCACGACCGTGCGCCCGTCGAAGGGCTTTGCCAGTTCGTTTCGCAGCCAGCTCAATGAAATTTCGTGCTCGGCGAGCGCATGCTCCGGCCGGAACCGTCCTCCTTCACCAGTGCGGATCACACGATGGTCATACAGCATCCGCCCGGCCAGCGCCATGCTCCGGTCGCGCGTGCCATTGAGCGCATAGTCCGTCCACAGGCAGCAGCCGAGAAACCGCACGTTATCCACGAGAAACGCGTCGCGCTCGAGGTAATGCACCGCCGTGCCGGCCGCGCGTCTGCGGATCGTATCGGCGAGCGGGCCGTACGCTTCGCCATATGCTTCATGATTGCCATGCACATAAATGACGGGCACCGGCCAGCGCGCAAACGGCTCAACCGCATCGGCGCCCTTCGCAATATCACCTGCCAGCACCAGCACATCCGCATCGGAGTGGACAACCGGGATATAGCCCGGGAAACTCTGGTGCACGATCTCCAGATGCAGATCCGAGGCGATCTGGATGCGCATTCCGTCAGCTCATCCCTGCGCGATCAACCGTCGGTTTCCGGCGGTCAGCCTTGGATGAACGCGCCGGCGTGGACAGATAGATGCGCTTTCCGGGAGAGTGTTTCTCCGCGATACCGATCGGCATCGAGAATTCCTCGCCCGCTGCTGTCGTGAATCGCGCAAACGACACCAGCGGATGATTCTCGTCATAGGCGGCCGTTGCGCCGATATGAATCTCGCTCAGCGGCTGCAGGCTCCACTGTGCTGAGTCCTTGTGCGGCTTTGCGCTCAGCACGGCCGCGCCCCGCACGATCTGGCCGTCTGCAGACAGTTGCAGCAGCGTCTTCGCAGCGCCCGGGGCAAATTCCACCATGGCAACCCGGGGCAGGTCGCGTTTTCCAGCGGCGAACTGCAGGATGAGCACATCACCGCAACCCGCCATCTCGGTCACGGCCGACAACGTCACGCCGGGCCATGCCGGCACGCGGTTCTCGTCAGAAGTCAAAAACATAAATCTAGATTCCCATTCTCTACAGGTCATCCACCGTCCTTTCGCAACAGCCCCACGCCGTGGATTTGCAGGACGCCGCTTTCAACTTCGTCGCTGAGTCGACGCCGAAGCTGATGCCGGTGCGTTAACGGGGGTAGCGATAACACGCTAATTCATACTCTAGTATGAAGACAAATTATAGCGGTAAACGGAGAGTGCTCCCATTTCACGGGAGCAGATTTGGAAGCAGCGGAAGCGTTCGGAACGGTATTGCGTGCACGCCGCCTGGAGGCGAATTTGACTCAGGAGCAGCTGGCATTTGAGGCCGAAATTCAACGCGTGTATGTGAGCAAGCTGGAATTGGGACAGGCTCAACCGACGCTTGCAATGCTGCTTACGCTGGCCAGGGCACTTGATTGCACCGCCAGCGAACTGGTTGCGGCAGTCGAGCAATGTATGGCGACCGCCCACATGAAAAAGAGATCGGGCTCTGAGCCCAGACGCCTGCGCGCCCGGCCAGGTGCAAAGCGTCCAAAATAGACCTCCGTATGCGATGAAGTGTCCCGGCTAACGGGACAAATAAGCAGCGCCCTACCTAGATGCGCTTCCAATGATGCGCGCAACTCCGTGTCGGCCGCTTGCACCTCGCGGTCCTCGCTGTCCGCGCTTTCCAGTTTGCCCCCGAAATAGTTGGGCGTGCATTGCGCACCCCGGTCGCACAGGCCTTTCCTCACGCCCGCATGCGGGATTGCATCCAAGATTGACCCCAACTTCTGGGCGCTGTGTTTTCCGGTGATAAGGGGGTTTATCAGCGGAACCGTCTCCATTTCCGTGCTAAAAACCCCGGCCTAACGTTCGGCGCGTGCGTGAACTAGACTGGATTCTGTCACCGCCGCGCGCCGGAGTTCCGCCATGGCCCGCCCCGCCGCCATCACTCCCGACCAGATCCGCACCACCGTGCTGGCGATGCTCGCCGAAGCCGGCGACGCGGAAGCCACCGCGTCGGCCTCACCGCCTTCGCCGCTCCCAGCCGACGCGCCCGTCACCCGTGAACGCTTCCGCCGCGCGGTGTCGGTGCGGCGCCTGCGCGCGCGGCTGGGCGCCGGCGACCCCGCGGTGCTGTCACGCGCACTGAACGACCTCGAGGCGGAGCTCGTGCAGGCGGATATCGCGCACCTCGCCCTACCCGGGCTGCCGGACGCGATCGCCGAACAGATGCGCGCGCTGTGGGCCGCCGCCGTCAGCGTGCAGCTCGATGACGTGGTGCGCCTGAAAACCGAGGCGCGCGACGCGATGGAGGCCGCACAGGGCGCCCGGCACGACGCGGACCTGCGGGTCGAACTTTTGCGCGTGGAACTCGCCGAGCTGCGCGCACACCTGTCGGCGCGCGACGCGGAGCTCGCGACGGCCCGCAGCGAATGCCGCGCCGCGACGGCAACCCTTGCCGAACGCGAACAGGCGGCCGCCGCGCTCAGACAGTCCGCCGAGCAGGCGACCCGGACACTCGAGGATGCGCGCGCCGACCACGCGGCGGCGCTGGCGGCCGTCCACGCCCGCTACGAAGGCCTGTCGAAGCGCCTGCTGCAGGAGACCGAGCACCAGCGGCATGCGCTCGCCGCCGAACGCGAGCGGCTCACGACACAGTGCGCCGATGCGCAGACCCGGATCACCGCACTCGAGGGACTGCGCGAGCGGCTGCTCGAAGACGTGGCCAGCGGGCGCGACGCCCACCGGCAGGTGGCCGCCGAGGCCACGGCACTCGCGACTGTGGTCGCCGAACAGCGCCTTGCACTCCATGCGCTGCAGGCTCTTCGGGCACGGCCAGCGGCGCCCGCCACGTCGTCCGCGCAGAAACGAGCCGCCCGGCACCCGCCCGCGCGACACGCGAGCCCCGGCCACGCGACTACCGTCGCCGCCGCACCGCACGCACGGCTCCGCTCATCCCTTGCGCGTAAAAACCCGTCATCATGAAGCCCGCCAACTGTATCGACACTGGCGTGCTGCCACCGCGGCAACTACCGTCCGGCGTCGACGCCGCGCTCGCGTATCTCGAGCAGACACTGGGTCACGCCCTGTACCGCCGCTGGACCCTCGCCGACCTGAAACGCGCCGCGCCCTCGCTCGCCGACGCGAAGCGCGCACACCCTGCCGTGTTCGCACTGCTGCTCGAGCACGACGTCGCGATCGAGTACTGGGCCCGGGGGCGCCTGCACCTTGCAACCGCGAATGATGCGCCCTCGCCCGATACCGTGCTCGCTCGCGTACTGCACGCGCACCGCCGCCGGTTCCGCGATCTGCCCGACGGCAGCACAGCGGACGCTGCCGGCCAGCGCGGCGAGCCCGGTGAAAGTGCAGGCAATGAGGGCGACGGCGCCATCACGCCCGCTGAAGCGACGTGCGATGCCAGTATGGCGGTCGCCGACATGGCGACACTGGTCGCACTGTCGTCCTCGCACAGCAGCAATCCCGCGGCGCTGCGCGCATGGCTCACGCGTGCCGGCCGCTTCATGAACGCAACCAGCACCAATTCACTCGGCGTGACCGACGATGCCCGGGCCCTCGCGCTATTCCTGCGCGACCGCGCGCAGCGCTCACCGCACACCTTGCGGGCGTACCGCACCGAACTGCGCCGCCTGATCGGCTGGTGCGAGGCGCACCGGCGCGGCCCCTTATCCGATCTGACGCGCGATGACCTGCTCGCCTTCCGGCAGACCCTCGGCGCTGCGGGAAGCATTGGGGGCACCCCCTCCATGATCCCACCCCGGCCCAACGCCGCGCGTGTGGGCAGGCCGTCCTGCAGCGATGCGAGCCGCCGCCGCGCGCTTGCGGTCATCTCAAGCCTGTTCCGTTACTGGCAGAAAACCGGCTACCTCATCATCAATCCGGCGGCCGAGCTGTCGGGCGGTGGCGCGGCGCGCATGACGTGGACCCCGGCGCGGATCCTGCCCGCCCGGGTGCTGGCGCTGTGCGACACGGTGACGGCCGGTGCGCGGCCATCGGAGACATCGGCCCTCGTCTGGGCGCGCCGCTGTGCAATCTGGTCGCTCTACCGCTTCGCCGGTGTGCGGCTGGCCGAACTTGAGTGGTCCGCGGAACACGGGCTGCCACGCCTGAGCGTTGAGCCGGACGCGACCACGACGGCCGGCCCGGCCCACGGGTCGTCTGGCGCGACGGGCGGTCAATGGACGCTGCACGTGCGCGGCAAGGGCGGCAAGCTTCGCGCGATCCCGCTGCCGTCGCGCTGCGCGCCCGTGCTGCGTGACTATCGCGTCCTGCGCGGTCTCGCCGCCGAACCCGCACCGTTCGAGTCAGTACCCCTGATTCACAGCGAGAAGCGCGACGCGCTCGGGCACAGCGGCCTCTACGATGAGGTGAAGGCGGTGCTGCAGGCGGCAGAAGAAACGGTCCCGGCGGGTGATGCAGCGACCCGCGCGCTGATCCACGCGGCGTCGACGCACTGGCTGCGGCACGGCTATGCGCGCACGCTGGTCGTCGATCACGCGGTGCCGCTGCCCGTCGCGCAGACGTTATTGGGGCACGCGTCGGTGCAGACCACGGCTGCCTATGCGCGCACCGACCTCACGCAGCTGCGGGACTTTGTCGAGGGGAGTTTTCCAGTGCAAAGCTATTCGAACCACAAATGATCTTCGTCAGGTTGCATTGGCTCCGTCGACTGGTTAACAACGACGAGAACTGATCAGACAAACTTGCTACGAAGCGGTTGTGGGGGGCGCCTCCTGCTTTGCCCGAGATCGCAACGACTTGACGGTCAACCACTGCGACAGGAGTTCATTTCATGGTTTGGTCGCAAACAATCACGGTTACGCATCCGCTGATAGGACAAATGATCCGCGACATGTGTATTCGTGAGGTTGACATACGCAGACAGATATCCTTTCTGCAGGTTGTACGCGCATTTATCGGGTTCAATGGGACCACACCCGATGCTGCCACAGTCGATGATCTACGCCGCTACTTGGTGCATTTAGCCAATCATGGTGCCTCGCGTTCCACGTTAGCGGTCACTACCGCAGGGCTCTCATTCTTTTTCAAAATAAATCTCGGTCGGCCCGTGCCGCCGGCTTCAAACTGGCTAAAACCGCTCTGGCAAGTCCATTCCCGTGAAGACCGAGAAGGACGCATTGCTCGGCCAAAGGCAGCTATGTAGCATCGATGGCCGATTGGAGACGATCAGACGGAAGCAACTCTCATCTCAGCGATGACAAGTTAATCTTGCCAGTGACCGGTTTGCCGACGCGGTCGCAGATCAGAATCGACACGATCCGACCGGACATCGGCCTTTGCTGACATTGAAGTGTCGACCACTGTGAGGCAGCTGATAGTCGCTTTGCGGGCATTGGCACCGTCGTAGCCGCGAATGCCCGGTGCCGATGCGAGTCAACGAGTACTCAGGACCTTGATCCGACTTTCCCCGATCTCGTAACGATCACTTGATGAGGGCCACGTGTCAGATCGCATCGGATTTTGCTCCCCGGGTTGCAATGCCGTCCAGTCGGTCAACCTGCGTCATTACCTGCGCGAGGGTGGTATACCCACGCTCGGACAGCGATACGACAGTAAGTAACATCCAGGCCACCAGTTGACTAAACCTTGCTATTGTGCAGTCGCTAATGTGATCGTGTGACGCGCCGTGTACTGCTCGCGAGCGTAGTCCATATAAGCGCTTGATCTCCGCTCGTAATTCACAATACTGAGAAACGCTTTGAAACTGAAATCCTCCGAAGACCAGCAAGCTCGCTAATCCTGACGAGACGGATTCAGTTATCTTATCATCTGCAAAAGAGAAGAACACTTCAACGCAGCTCCAAAATTTCACAAATTTCATTACAGGGACTGCATCACGCTGAGCGTCGGAATACCAAAAAATTGCTTTGGAAACTGCGATGGCAACTTCCGTTTGCTCTACGCCTTCGGCGAGGTTCTGCGCGCGATAGACCATTCTCGTGAGATCCGACGTCGTCCCGAGAAAAGCGTTCAGTGGGAACGGTTGTCCGGACGGCCAACGATAGTGGGTCGAAAGGCTCCGTCCGCTCTCAGTCCAAGAAAACAATATGGAGGCGTCGACCACAGTATCGGATGCCATCGCAACGCCAATCCGAAATCGCGATGATCCGTGTTGATACATGCTTGCTGCAGCTATGGCCAAGACGCCCGTCGTCGTGGCTGCAAGCTTCGCGAACTTCCGTTCCGCGACACGTTGTGTGCTTCGAATGGTACTTTTGAGACAAACGTCTGTCGGGGACTTCTTGAGCAGCTTTGCTACATCGATATGCGCGTGCTCGATACCAAGTTCGTCGAGCGCCTCAGGTGCCATCTTGAATATGATTGCCGAACCCAACTGGAATGGCGCGTCGCCGTCAAGCTTTACTCCATAGAGCGGAATGGCGAATGTGTGCTCCTCAATCTTGTCGTTGACCGCCGACGTGATATCCCGGAGTAGTTCTTCACCATCGTCAGGCTGAACGCCGTCTGAAAGATATTTGGTAGCAACGCTCAACCAGGCTTCCCAGATGTCTGGGAAGTCCGCAAGTCCATCAAACACCGCAGCTCCGTCGATCAACTCGACGATGCACCGGAAATTTCGGTAGCCCGATTCCGTCAAAAATACCCAGCGATCTCCGGGAAGACGAAACTGATGCGAGAAGAAATTCTTCGACGGAATATCCTTAAGGGACGCGGGTACAAAGAAAGACTTTTTCGTGAAAAATCCATCTGAGGTACGCTTAAGCGTACGTAACAGTTTCGGCTCGACCATGAAATTTCGCTCAATAATTTGAGTTTACTCAGAGGCGGGGATACGACGTAAGCTTGTTCTCTCCAGTTGCCAGTTCAACTGGATCGACATTACCTGGATGGGCAACAGCACGAACTTGAGTGACAATTTCAGGCTCGACACCGTGCGCGACATTTCTGTTTGGCCGCAGACTCGGAGAATAGTCCATGAGCGAGCAAATTGAACTCATTCGCCGCCATCGCTCTAAAAATTTTAGGGCAAACAGCGATTGTCAACGATCTACGAGGCCAAGTCGAGCGTCCTTCTTGGCCGAGAACACCAAATCGGGAACGCTCTGCGGAGCGATCGTCGAATTCCCCAATGGCTGCTCATCGGTAGCCGATGTGAGCAGGTACTACCGGCCAGGAACGGTCCTTCAAGCAAAAAGCAAGCATGTAATCCCAACGGCAGAATTACTGCCAGCGGCAGAGGGCGGTGATTGACCTGCTCTCGGTGCGGATTGTCTGCGCAGATTAAAGATTGGAGTGGCGAACTAACTTTCGTCACCCCAACCACGTGATACCTGTTCTCGCCCGCTATCGAAGCTGCTTAATGCGCTCTTGGAGAGCTAGGGCAGTTGGGATGTTCATAGCTGCAAGTGCAGCAGCGATCTCCACGAGTGCCTGTTGCGCTTGACGGTGTTGCGACAGGGCTTGCGCGTCGGAACTCAATGCCGCAGCCACCAGCGCTACCAATGCGTCGCCCGTACCCTCACGGTACCAGCGACTGGAAGGCTCGCGCTCCTTCAGCATGGCGGCGAGCCAGCGAAGCCCGTCAAGCCGAAGTGGGGCTCCGAATTGTGTCGTCAGGAAGTGGCAGAAACGGGTGACGCATTCTTCGTCGCGAGCCAGGTTCGCAGCGGCCCAGCGTTCGTAGAAATCCTTCATCCGCAGAGCCGCGCCCGGGTGCAACCGGGACAGGGTATCCTCGCTCCCGAAGCCAAGCAGGTCGCAAATCAAGCGCAAGCCGTGGAACCATAGGCCAGGTTGAGACCAATCAGCTGCGAGGCCGTATTCCGCGGTCGCCCGCCAGACGCGCTCAAATGCCATGGGACCGTCACCTTTCCCGAGGCGCAGGAACAAGCCGCGAATGAAGTGCTGCAGCGCGTAGTGTGCGGCAGGACCGTGGGCGAGAACAGGCTCCCAAACCGCGCGATCTCCTTCTGCGGGCGCCGCGATCGACAGAGTTCCGAGCTTCAGAAGGATGTCGTAGCCGAGGTTTTGGCTCGGCAAGTCGTACTCGCCATGCTTCTTCCTGCGTGCCTTGGCGCGCGTGGCATCGTAATCCCAGATGCGCAGCGCCAAGCGCGTGTCGAGATCGCGATCGCCAGTGCCACTGCCTTCGATGAGCCAGTTAAACAGGACTTCGAGGAAGTGGCCGTCTAGCGAACCACCTCGTTCGCGCTCCGGCTTTCCGCGCCAAGCCTGGTCGCCGGCATTGTAGAGCCGCGTGCGGCGCTGAAAGTCCAAACGTTCTAAGTCCGCGACGACGCGCTTGAAATCGAGCTCATCCGGCGTTGCGTTCGGTCCACAGAGTGGAAAGCGCCGCAGCCGTGCGAGCCATACCCTCCAGGCGCGCTCTGCGTCGTCTCCATCGCCGTGGTGCGGAGCAAGCATGATGAGGCCCGACCAGAAGAGCCCGGCGCGGAGCAGCCGCCACCACGCGGTGCCAAGCTGCTCTCTATTGGCGTAAGCGACGTCGACCACAACGGCGGTCGCTCGCGAGTCGCCGCTCGTCAGAAGGCGCAGGACGGAGGTCTCCCATTCCTGACGGCCATCTCCATCGGAAAGCCACAGGTGCATGACCGCGTAGGAGACGAATTTCAGCTCGTCGCGGAGGCTCCCCATGCGCCGCCCGCGAATCTCTTCTCCTGTTGACGCGATCGCCGTCACACCGGCGCGCACGACTTTGAGTGCGTGCTTCTGCGCTTCGGGGTTCCGAGCGAGCCAAGAGCCGCCCAATGCGACGAGCGTGCCGGCTGCAGCGAAACTGCATTTCGATTTCGCGTCCTGATCTTCGCCCTCCGCTCTAGCGTCACACTCTTGAAGCAAATTGAAGAGGTACGAGGCCTCATCGTCAGTGAGCGGTTGGCCGCCTCGAAGCCTCTGCTCGCACTGGTTCGGCATGAGAAGGTACGTGAGGGTTGACGCGCTGTCGGTCTGCCACGACAACACTTCAAGGCGGAGTTCGTCAGGACACACGAAGCCCTTGGTCTCTGCGCCCGTCGCCGGGTCGGTGACGGTCTGATAGTTGGCCCGGTCGAGCTCGGCGAAGAGAAGCTTGAACTCCAACGCCTCCTTCAGGTCTTCTGGCAGCGCCCAGGTTGGCAGCAGCGCTTGAAGACGTCGCGCAACGTCGCCATCGGCCAACAGGAGTTCGACAACGACATTGAGGAAGTTCTGCTGGCGATGAGGCGCTAGGGTCCAATCACGCGCGAAGTCGAATATAGTCTGGCCGCCCTGGAGCCAGCTCCACCCGATGAAGTTGTAGCTAACCTGCTTCACGCGAACGCGGTCCCAATAGAACAGGTTCGGAAACGTCATCAGGGCCGCGAGGGGACCCGTCAGCAACGACGGCCGATACTTGGCGACGTTGATGAGTACACTGACGAGCGCCGCAGAATTTCCCTCCCCGAGTATCCTCTCGATATCAGCGGTGATGTCCTCACCCGCGTCGAGCCGTAGCATAAGCCAGCGCTCCAGCGCATCGAGAGCGCAGAATAGATTTCCGTTGCGCATATCATTGGACTGCGGCCAACCGAATACCTGCCACCAGCCAGGGAAAGTCTTCTCTGATCCGTCCGCAAATTGCAGTTTTACCCCGGGAGCCTCTCCGGTTTGACCCTTCATGACCTCGGCCACCCAGCGCTCCGTGCAAAAGTTCACCAGCGCGATGAGCGAAGTGAGCGCCATTTCCGGGACTAGCTGGAAGAAGGGAAAGAACGGGCTCTTCCAGAAGGCCGTCGGGTAAGCGTCCTGGGAATATTCGATGCCGAGATCCACTTCGAATCGCCCGGACCCGTACTCTCGCTCCGGCTGGTCTTCGATGATGAGCGCGAGCAGGACTTCGGCTGCCAGTTCAGGCTGCGCCTGCATCAGAAACTGGATGCCGTTCTCCTTAATGCAGGCGGTCCGGAAATCCATGTCGACCTTGTCGCGGGCTCCTAATGGCCAAGGCGGCAATCGCTCGCGGAACGATCCGAGGGAGCGCGGCATCTGCTCCCGTTCTTCGTGCCGCGCCTTGTATTGGGTATCGGTCTTTAGACGCTCGGCGTGCGCCTTCGCCTTCTGTAGCCGAACCTCGGCGATGCGCCGTTTGACGTCAGCGTCGACCTCTCGGCGTCCCGCGAGTTCGAGCGCCCAGTTCCCAACCTCGATCGGCAGGTCTGCCGCGCCAGCCAGTGGCGCGGTGTACAGCAACGGCTCACGCATCAGGTACATCACGCCGTGGCCCTTCTCGACCTGCACCGTCCGAGCCATGGCGAGCGCCATCTCCGCCATCTCCAAGCGGAAAGGCATTCGATTACCGCTGCTCAGCATGTGCGGCGTTTTCGTCAGCCAGGTCTCGATAACCTTCGCTAGAGCAGGTGAAACAAGCTCAGCCAGTCGCTCTCTCTGTGTGA
The DNA here is from genome assembly GCF_046026435.1 of Paraburkholderia sp. RL17-381-BIF-C. NCBI lineage: Bacteria > Pseudomonadati > Pseudomonadota > Betaproteobacteria > Burkholderiales > Burkholderiaceae > Paraburkholderia > Paraburkholderia sp. RL17-381-BIF-C. The sequence continues at coordinate 10,834 of NZ_JARESX010000110.1, forward strand.
TCAGGAAGCGAAGAACGGGAGGCCAACGGCCGAAAACAATCGAGCGGTACTGAGCCTCCATGTATAAGCCGACCGCTGTACTAAGTCCCATTCCGCCGCCAGTCGGCGTTGTCGCGATGTGGTGGAAGCGCAGAAGCAGCCGCGTGAGGTGATTCGCGCCGTCGCCGAGCAGGAGATCGACCCGTTCGGTCAGGAAGTGTTCGGCGTGGGAGTCAAGGCAGAGCGCGTCAAGGAGGATATCGCCCGCCAGCTCGTTCTTCGCAGCCGCGGCGGCCCCGAAGGCGACGTCCCAGCCCGTGCCAGTTTCGGTCGGCTGCCGCAGCAGGAACTGGCCCAACATCCGAAGCGCGTTCGTCCAGAGCGGGTTGCTGGCCAGGTCGGCCCACTGTGATGTATCAGTCCAAATCTGCTTCAGGAACTGGAAGCGCGCCCAATCCGCCGCGAGATCGTGCTCGAACTCGACGCGGTTGCTCCGCTCGTTCAGACGCAGCGGAAGCACGTCAGGCTTCTCCCTGAACGTCATCGTATCCGCCGGCTCCAGGTCGGTCAGCGCAAAGCTGCGCTCGAATGACGCTTCTCGCTGGGCGAGGCGCATCATCAACGCCTGCACGTCGGCGCGGTCGTTCGTCCAATATTTCCATAGGCGGTCGGCGATCGCGGTGTGAGAAGCCAGTCCACCCGCGTTTGACCCCAGCGCCGCTCCGGCCTCGATGACCCACGCCAATGTCCGCAGGTTTGTCAGCGCCGCAATGGTGTCTTCATGACCAACCAACCAGCCGAGGGCGGGTGAAGGCAGAAGCGCCTGCTTTACAGCACCACTCTTAAGCGTTTCGACCTCGACAGGATGCGGTGTACGCGTGCCGAGTATCATCTCTCCGCCGTTGCCGCCGCTCTGCGTCTGCGTGACGACGACGACCCGCCACGCCCCACCGGTCTCTTCTCCTTCGTTCGGCAGGATAGCTTGAACCAGTCGGCGGATGACAGCGAACTCACCTGGCTCGATCCGTTCCGCAGAGTCGATGACCAGTACGTTCTGCGGTTTCACTGTGGCGTTCAGTACCAGAGAGAGTTCGTGAGTCAGAGGGAGGGCGCCCCGGCGCGCGGCGCTAAGCGCCGTCTTCAGTTCCTCCGGACCAAACCACACCTGGTTCCAGGACGGATATGCGTCGTCCAGCACAGACTTGACCAGTGCCGACTTGCCCGAGCCTGACTCCCCGAAGATCACTGTAACCGTATGGTCGGCGAAAGCGGCCTGGAGCGACGCCTTCTCCACCGTTCGCGGAACGACGTAACCAGACAGCAACTCCGTCTGTATCCGCGCCTTCTGGTCCGCGGTGATATTGAAGAGTGTCTCCCAATCACGCTCAAAGTCCGGATGATGGCGCAGCCCGAACGGACCACGGAGCAAGGACAACAGATCCGGGACGGTGATCGTTCCGCTGCGAAGGCGTACCTCCTTTGCGATGTTGATGAGACTCTTCCAAAGAGCCTGCGCTTCGTCGTTGGAGCCGGACGCGAGCAAGCGGCGGCATTGCGCGATGGCCTGGGTCTCGTTCTCGGAGTGCGCGAACTGTAAGTCAGTCGGCAGCACGTGCAGGCGGCGAATGAGCTCGATGGTTTCCGCGTCGGACACCCCGCCGGGCTTCTGGACGCTATCGAAGACTTTCGACTGCCTCGCGTTGCCCCGGATGCGGCTCATAGCGAGCGCAATATCGGTGCCGCTGCATGCGTTCTTCACTTCGCTCCACACCGGGGAGAACTTCTCATGGGTACCGAGCGTGACCAAGGCCAGCCCGTCGGTCGCGCGGTTAAACGGCCCCTGCGGGTCACTCCACTGCTCCCAGGCGCGCGTCACGAAATCAGCGGGGAGGCCGACCTCGGTCACCTGCAAATTGCCCTTTGCGGAGATCGCGAGCCGCCGCGGCGCGGTGGTGGTCTGGGCGGTCAACAGCAGGTCGTCGATGCGCCACCCCAAGGTCGAGACTTGTGCCTGGACTTGCGTGACCACGACGCCGATGCCCGGCGCCTCCTCACCTGACAGGGCCTTGACCAGCTGCCAGGCGCTTATCAGGTCCTCGAACTCGAACCCGGCGCCGCTCGTCGACCGCAGCGTCGCCGGCGAGCGTTTCGTGCTAACGCCGCGAGGCGCTTTCGACTTCGATGTGTTCCTGGAGGGGGCCATTTGCTTTCGAATGCTTGTAGCTCTTGATTATTGCTATATCTGTCGACGAGAAGCCGGGAGCGCAGGCCACTCGCGGCCTTATGGTTGGCTTGAACCGCGTTGTAGATCCCCGATTGATAGTTGAGCACCACTGAATCGCACCGACAAAGTGTACCGCCGAGGAGGTGCCTAAGCCACTTCGTCCTTTAGTCAACTCGCCGGCGGGCACTCGGATCAGGCCTCTGGGGAGTCTCCAAAGGAATTGTGAGTAATCGTCGGTTACAAGTTGCAGTCGCACCGAGCAAAGGTATGTCGTGGCAAAAGAACAGTCTTTCTCGGTGCTCCCCTTCTTCCGGTCCGCCGCGCCGGAGAGTGTGGCGCGCTGGCAATACGTGCGATAGGTGGCCAAGAGTTTCGCATCCAGTGGGCTAAGCAATAATGGCTGATAATCACCTTACGCTGATAAGCAGTACCGCCCACCAAAAACGGAAAGCGAGAATGCGGACAATTAATCGCACGCAACCAATGGCTCCTACGCTAGATGATCTTCTCAACGACAACCGACTAGGTCGGCTATTTTCAAAGGACATCCGCGACTGCGCTTTGCAGTTGTGGATATTGCAGGTCAAGTCTGAGCAATCGATCCAAAATCGCATAGTCTACGGCCGCTTGCTGCCCTATAGTCACTCCAACGACCAGTGGTCCTCTAGCGATGACGATAGATTCATCCCCTTCGGGCAGGTCGAAGCTCAGGTTATTCGAGTCAACCTCTACGTCAGGAGTATGCTGTGTGCGAGTCTTCTACGCCTGTTGAGTGCTGGCCGAACCATATCGGAAGTCAGCGAAGAACTAAAGCTCGGGATATCAGACCGGTTTAAAGTGCGGTTCGGTTCGACGGCACTCTCTGCCGATAACTTGGTCTACCGCCCTGTCGCCTATTTGCTTAACCGCGACGCATATGATCGCAATTCACCCACTAGCCCGCATGGTGGGGCTGGTGCCTTTAGCGCTTCAATTACCCAGACCGACAAGGCGACGTTATTCCGCCAGGGTCCGGGCTATGACATTGCCTTGACTGCATCAGTGGTCAAGCACCTAAACACTGATACAGGATTGGACTTTGCAGGCGTCGACACTACTCGGTTCGGCGACATCGAATTGTTGGTCTTTCCTGCCTTGGATGACCGAGAGAGGCGCTTGCTGAGTGTGAGCTGGACCGACAACCCGCGGACCCTAGTCGCGCGATTCAATCCGATACAGGTCCCGCACTTCAGCGGCTTTCAGTTTCGGTTGAGCATCGTGAACGACAGCCAAATCGTGTACTCGGGATTAGCCATAGCTGAACGCGATGAAGGCGACGCGTTCAGCTGTAAGTTCGAAGTAAGCGATCAACTGCGCGAGAGGACTGACAGCACGGAGCTGGAAATCTTCGGATTCCATGGCGAGCATCCCCGTCAAGGCACACTTTGTTGTCGGTGGCGCGTCGGATACGTTCGGGAGCTCAATCTTCAAGGGCATGTAGTCGGCCAGCCAGCCAATCAGGACAAGTTTGACTGGCTGGAAAAAACCACTCGGGCGTCGGCGCGGGTGCAGGCCGCCTTGACGATTAATCGCGGCAATATGGGATTCGGCAACCGCATCGGCGGGCGCAAGTCCGACCCTTGGGTCCCAGCCAACCGCGACCTTGCCGCCCTTTTTGCGCGGCTCCATCCATCGACGTCCGAGGGGCAGTTCTTCCTGCGCTGGGGCCAAAGCGACGGCGAAGGGCGACTGCAATTCGTGGAGTGGTTCAGAAAGCTACTGTCCAAGCACCAGCAGCATCAGTTGATCATTTTCGATCCCTATTTCGAGGACGCTGGGTTGGGTCTGATGTTGCTCTGCGCGGCATCGGAGTCCGATTACATTGTGTTCACGTCTCTACCGAAGCAATCCAAGTTCGACGAGGCCATGCCGGATGCACTCGACAAACCCACTCCCGGGCGGATTAACAATCTTGTGGCGAGTTGTGAGCACAACAGCCACCTGCTGCAGCGCATCAAGCTGCGCGTCTACGGTCTAAAGGAAGGCCGGCTTCACGATCGCTACATCCTAGTCATGGGACCAGACGGGCTACCAGTCGCTGGGTTCAACCTGTCAAATTCGTTCCAAAAAGCCGCCGAAAACTACCCGTTGCTGGTCACCCCGATTCCTGCGGATACTCTCCTTAAGGTTGAGCAGTACAAGTCCGCTCTGGTGAAAGAGGCAGAGGCTGCGCGACCCGAAGGCGAGGCTGAGAATCCCTCCATGCGGCTTCTCTTCGACTCCAAGGCGTCGACGGCGGCGCCGCGACGCTACGAGCCATTACGCTTCCTCGAGAGAGCCACGACAGGCGACGTGCTGAGCGTATGGACCGGCCAGCCGTCACTACGAGGCTTAAGCGGCGATCCGTTGAAGGAGCGGATGGCGGCGCTGGGTCTGCTCAAGGATGACTCGCTCGCGCTCCCCGAAACGGCGGGCCTGCGCAATTGCCTCGCCCAGCAGGCGGGCAACTTCGCAAGCTTCACTGAAACGTGGGAGGTGCTTGGCGAGGTGCTTGCACATTCGCGTACCGAGGACGGTCAATTTCGAGAGGTCGAATCTGAGCGCGAATTTCTAGATTTCCTGACGCGTTTTCTCAAGGCATCGTTCGAACGCACGCATGATGATGGAAACTCGGAACTGGCCGTGGTGGACGCTCGGTTCTTTAGAGAACCGGTCAAGATCCTACTGCGCAGTTCCTATAACGTCCATCATCTGTTCCATGCGACAAAGTACGCAGCCCTGACTTGGCCAGAGTACTACACCGTCAAACTCCTATGGTGGTATGCCCCAGACATACTGCTACGGGTTGTTGAAGCCGAAGCAGCCAACGTGCCAAAGGAGCCCCAAAGTGCGGACGTTATTCGGCTGTCCCTGCTAAGTCAGATCGTCAGCGACATTTCGCTGTCAGTGCAGTTCGGCATCAGCGAACTGCAACGGGACCGACTCATCCGCAGTAGCAATGGCTTGTTGCAATGGATGGGGCTAAACGCATTAGAACGTCAGTTGGAAAAGCCGGAAGGGCTATCTGCTGTGCTCCAGTTGACAGGCGCCTTTGCCTATCCGGAGCGAGTATGCGCCCTGGGCTGGATGGTTCATCGTGCTTCGGGAACCGCGGAGAAAGCGGAAATATACAAGGGCTTGGTCGCGGCGTTGCATGAGGCGCTGCCATCTACCATCCCCGCGGAAGAATTTAGGCGTCTCGTCGATTCGATGCGCGGTCACATGCACGAACTGGCTTGGGCCGGGCCCTGGCTGTTCCAGGATGTGGTTTTCCCCCTGTTGCAGAATAACCGCGCCGATACAGACGACGCTTGTGAAATCTGGGTAGAAGAGTTAACCCACGCGCTAGAACCGACGCTGGGAAAGCGGCCTCGGCTGTTTAATCGATCCCGCGAAGGTCAGACGACCAATATCGCCGCATTCCTCTTCGCATACAGTAGCCCCACGCGACAGCGCGCTAGCCTAAAGTCTATGCAGGCAATCTTAAAGCGTCAGCAGCGGATCGTCCAACAACCCCTCGCTAGCACTTCAGATTGGACTCGATGGGACGGCGCCCTTACCGTTTCACTGTGGATCTTGGCGTTCAGCAAATGGAGCGGATATTACTTACAGCAGCGGGAATTGCGCGTCCGCGAGTTAGAAGATCTAATGCAGAGCGCGCGCGCTATTGCCACCGCGAGACCAATGGATGAATGGCGGTCGAGAAGCATGGGGGAACCCGGTGAGCTCGCCGCCTTTCTCGACCAGGCGGAGGAACTAAAAGCTGCGATCGACAGATCAATAAACAATACGCAATACCCGAGTTCTAATGAACCGCGGCTTTAGATGAGTAGATGAGACCGCTGAGGGGGTTGGACAGCCCCCTCATTAATAGCGAGACGTGCCATTCGCTGACGTCAGATTGCGAATGGCCGCTAACCGACTTGCTGCCGACGCAACGCCCCCCTGCAGCCGAACGTCAGCAATGGCCGACTAGTTATCCATGCCGTATTACGCGAATATTCCGCTGATAGACCGTACCTTCGGGTGATTTTGCCTTCGGGTGCGTGCTCAATTCACATATCGGCAGATTCCGGTGCCCGAGCCGCGGATCTTGATGCCGCTTTCGTCCGTACCCCACACATGTGGGCCATAGATGAGGACCGCGCCGCCATGCGAAGCTTAAAATTCACTGCGGCCAAAGTGGGTTAAAAAGCGTTTTCTTGTGACTCTGATCCTGTGCCCCGGCAGGTCATCGAACTCGGGCAGTTCGAGACACGTGCACGAAATACGCCTTGGGCATGTTGCGGCCCCTCCATCGTTGCCGTCCTACATTCTCGAACTGGCTCTCGCCCATGGACATTCGTCGATCCGCGAAGATCCTTACTGAGCGGGACACAGCGCCATTTCCACACCCCGCCACCTAACGGGTGACAGCGGCAGAGTGTCCTGTTGTTTCAATGTCGTCCATTTTTGTCCCAAAGGTCTCTCTCGCTGATGCCATCACCAGATCTCAACGCCACGCGAGACGCAAGCGCAACGAGGGCCCGCGAGCAACATTCGTATTTATTTGCGAGGACGGACCGCCAAAACTCTTGAGCCCGCCATGCCTCCCCGTTAGCAGTGGCGGAATTATGCCCAAGATTGGTTCAGCAAGGACCAGCGCTCAAGCGCCATATGCATATTGGGTGGTTTTGCTCCCTACAGCGCTAGAAACGAGGACGCTGTAAATGCTCAAGCTTATGTCGCTATTCACTGGCATGGGGACACATATCCGTCGCCGTATGGCTATCGCAACCATGATGCCTCGCGCTTTACCCTTCACTCGTGCTTGGCAATGGGCCACAGACTCCGCTCTCGTAAGCGTGCTTTCGTCCTTAACGAAGCCAAATACTTGGGCCATATAGACAATCCTCATCAGCCCATTAAACAGATGCAGATTGCTGTGACCATCCCAGCGTATCCGAGATAAGCGCCTATGGACGAAGGCAGTCGCAACACGCGACTGTCCATTTTCCCGTTTGAAAAATGGACCAACTCAGAAAAAATTAAATCATTTAAAATCATCTACTTACATGTTGTCCATCCATTTAAACTTATCCGTGAGCCGTACGCGATCGACGACTACAACTGCCTGCATCAGGAT
>NZ_JARESX010000111.1:0-18029 GCF_046026435.1 Paraburkholderia sp. RL17-381-BIF-C
CGCCAGACAGTTCTCGTTGATCGGTAGTTTCGGGGTTGGCGGTGTCGTCAACCCCAAAATGGTTTAGGGGTATAGCTCAACTGGCAGAGCGTCGGTCTCCAAAACCGAAGGTTGGGGGTTCGATTCCCTCTGCCCCTGCCAACTCTCGCGCCTTATGTGGCGCTTCGTTAAGGTGTTATGGCGAATCCTTCCGTCGAAACTGTAAATACATCCGGCGATAAGCTGATGCTCGTCGCGGGCGTATTGTTAGTCTTGGCCGGGTTCGTGGGGTTCTTCTGGCTTGGTGGCCAGGAATGGTACGTCCGCGGAGCCGCCTTGGCTGTAGGTGCGATCGCGGGTGTTGCAGTCGGTCTTCTCTCCGCGCCTGGCAAGGGTTTCATCGCTTTCGCCAAAGACTCGTATAAGGAAGTCCGTAAGGTTGTTTGGCCTACCCGCAAAGAGGCTACCCAGACAACGCTCGTAGTGTTCGGCTTCGTGTTCGTCATGGCGATCTTTCTCTGGGTTAGCGACAAATCCATTGAATGGGCGATTTTCTCGGTGATTCTGGGTTGGAAATGATATGAGTGATACTCCGGCATCCCCGAGCGGCAAGCGTTGGTACGTCGTGCACGCCTACTCCGGTATGGAGAAGAGCGTGCAGCGTGCGCTTCAGGAGCGTATCGAACGTGCCGGCATGCAAGACCAGTTTGGTCAAATCCTCGTTCCGACTGAAGAAGTGGTCGAGGTAAAAGGTGGTCACAAATCGGTGACCGAGCGTCGTTTCTTTCCGGGCTACGTGTTAGTCGAGATGGAAATGACCGACGAGACGTGGCACCTCGTGAAAAATACGGCGAAGGTGACGGGTTTCGTAGGTGGTGCGCGTAATCGCCCGAGTCCGATCTCTCCGCGCGAAGTCGAGAAGATCATGTCGCAGATGCAGGAGGGCGTGGAGAAGCCACGTCCGAAGACCCTGTTCGAAGTCGGCGAAATGGTGCGAGTGAAGGACGGTCCGTTCACGGACTTCAACGGTAGCGTCGAAGAAGTGAATTACGAAAAGTCGCGCGTCCGTGTTTCCGTTACAATCTTCGGCCGCGCTACGCCGGTCGAGCTGGAATTCGGCCAAGTCGAAAAGCTGTAATCCAGAATTCTACGGAGCGCACCAGTCGGTGCGCTCCGTATTTCGCGCTTACGGTCCGCGTAATGGCCGTTGAGGAGCGTCAGTATCCGATTTTCCGGGGAACACGCGCTACTACTCACTGAACAACCGCATGTGCCCATGTGGTGTTCCAAAGAGGTTTTCAACATGGCAAAGAAAATCATCGGCTTTATCAAGCTGCAGATTCCTGCAGGTAAAGCCAATCCGTCGCCGCCGGTCGGTCCGGCACTGGGTCAACGCGGCCTGAACATCATGGAGTTCTGCAAGGCGTTCAACGCGCAGACCCAGGCACTGGAACCGGGTCTTCCGATTCCGGTCGTGATCACCGCGTTCGCGGACAAGAGCTTCACGTTCGTTCTGAAGACGCCGCCGGCAACGGTTCTGATCAAGAAGGCAGCGAAGATCGACAAGGGTTCGAGCAAGCCGCATACCGACAAGGTCGGCAAGATCACCCGCGCTCAAGCTGAAGACATCGCCAAGACCAAGATGCCCGATCTGACGGCAGCTGATCTGGACGCAGCGGTTCGTACGATCGCTGGTAGCGCCCGCTCGATGGGCATCACCGTGGAGGGCGTGTAAATGGCTAAGCTTTCAAAGCGTCTGCAAGCATTTGCAGCCAAGGTTGATCGTCAAAAGCTCTACGCGATTGACGAAGCTCTGTCACTCGTGAAGGAATGCGCAAGCGCGAAGTTCGACGAGTCGATCGACGTCGCAGTGCAACTCGGCATCGACGCGAAGAAGTCGGACCAAGTGGTTCGTGGTTCGGTCGTTCTGCCGGCTGGTACCGGTAAGTCGGTCCGTGTCGCCGTTTTCGCACAAGGCGAAAAGGCTGAACAGGCTCGTGCGGCTGGCGCTGAAGTCGTCGGTATGGAAGACCTGGCCGAACAAGTCAAGGCCGGCAAGCTGGACTTCGACATCGTGATCGCTTCGCCGGACACGATGCGCGTTGTCGGTACGCTCGGTCAGATCCTCGGCCCGCGCGGCCTGATGCCGAACCCGAAGGTCGGTACGGTTACGCCGGACGTCGCGACTGCGGTGAAGAACGCCAAGGCTGGTCAGGTGCAATTCCGTGTCGACAAGGCCGGTATCATCCATGCCACGATCGGCCGTGCTTCCTTCGAGCCGACGGCTCTGCGTAGCAACCTGAACGCTCTCGTCGACGCGCTCCAAAAAGCGAAGCCGGCAACGAGCAAGGGTGTTTATCTGCGCAAGGTTGCACTGTCGAGCACGATGGGCGTCGGCGTTCGCGTCGATCAGGCATCGATCGCAGCGCAGTAATAGAATTCATCGCCTCGGCGAGAGTCGAGGCGGTTTTATGGGCTTTGGGCGGTCGCAAAGTGGCAGTCTGCATTGAGCGACCGGTTGTCAAAGACCGTTGGCGGGCACGCAGCATGTAGGCGGGTCCTTAATGTAAAGCCAACGCAGATGGCGAACCCGAAAAGGTTTTGTAGTGATGAAGCCGGTCGATGTCCGCAGCAATGCGAATGTTGGGCGGTTGAAATACTCCTGACTGGTCGGACGCCGTTATTGAACGCGGTACACAAGGCGCACGCTACGTGTATCGAATCTGGAGGTTAACCGTGCCACTTAACAAAGAAAGCAAGCAGGCCGTCGTCGCTGAGGTTGCCGCGCAAGTCGCGAAAGCCCAGACCGTGGTTCTGGCTGAGTATCGTGGAATCGCGGTTGGCGATCTGACCAAGCTGCGCGCGAAAGCGCGTGAGCAACAGGTTTACCTTCGTGTGTTGAAAAACACGCTGGCGCGTCGCGCTGTTGAAGGTACCCCGTTTGCTCCGCTGGCAGAGCAGATGACTGGCCCCCTGATCTACGGCATCTCGGAAGATGCGATTGCTGCTGCTAAGGTCGTCAATGACTTCAGCAAGAGCAATGACAAGTTGGTCATCAAGGCTGGTTCCTACGAAGGCAAGGTGATGGACAAGGCTGGCGTGCAAGCGCTGGCGAACATCCCGAGCCGCGAAGAACTGCTCTCCAAGCTGTTGTACGTTATGCAAGCACCTGTTTCCGGCTTTGCGCGCGCTTTGGCCGCGCTGGCAGAAAAGAAACAAGGCGAAGAAACCGCTGCGTAATGCACTTCAGTCGAGCGTGATTGATCGCTGGCTGTATCCGAATTCAATTTAGGAGTATTTCAAATGGCAATCGCAAAAGAAGACATCCTCGAAGCCGTAGGCTCGATGTCGGTTCTGGAACTGAACGAGCTGGTTAAGGCGTTCGAAGAAAAGTTTGGCGTGTCGGCAGCTGCTGTTGCAGTGGCAGGCCCGGCAGGCGGCGGCGCTGCTGCTGCTGCTGAAGAGCAAACCGAATTCACGGTCAACCTGACGGAAGTCGGCGCGAACAAGGTTTCGGTCATTAAGGCTGTTCGTGAACTGACGGGTCTCGGCCTGAAGGAAGCGAAGGACCTGGTCGACGGTGCACCGAAGCCTGTTAAGGAATCGGTACCGAAGGCTGCTGCTGAAGAAGCCAAGAAGAAGCTGGAAGAAGCCGGCGCGAAGGCTGAAATCAAGTAAGTTTCAGCGCGCTGTGCGAAGGCTGGCGGTTTTCCACCGCCGGCCTTTTTGTGCTTTGTGGGGACCACGTTTTTGTCAGCTAATTTCGGCAAAAACTGAAGCCCCAGAAGCCAAAGAAAATCGCCATTCGGCAACATTGACCGGCGATTCTCTTTGTCTTCTGAAGCGACTGCAGAAGGCAAGTTTGGTCGGGTAGCGGGCAACATAGGCATCCGCTGCCGTCAGCCAGCGGTTGGTAGCGGCCAACCACCAAGCTTCTAGGCTCGTTCAAGCCATCGGACGGCCATCGGGTCTCAGTCGGTGAACACTCGGGTTGTCTCATCAAGGTATCCTGCCTCGACAACAATGCCCGCCGTGATTCGGAGATCGTATGCAATATTCCTTCACCGAGAAGAAGCGCATTCGCAAGAGTTTTGCGAAGCGCCCCATCGTTCACCAAGTACCTTTCCTGCTGGCTACCCAGCTTGAATCATTCAGCACGTTTCTGCAAGCAGACACGTCGTCGACGCAACGCAAGCCGGAAGGCCTGCAAGCTGCGTTTACCTCCGTTTTCCCAATTGTTTCGCATAACGGGTTCGCTCGTCTAGAGTTCGTCAGCTACATGCTGTCGCCGCCGGCATTCAACATCAAGGAATGTCAGCAGCGCGGTTTGACGTACTGTTCGGCCCTGCGCGCGAAAGTGCGTCTCGTGCTGCTCGACAAGGAATCGCCGAGCAAACCGGTCGTGAAGGAAGTGAAAGAACAGGAAGTGTACATGGGCGAAATTCCGCTCATGACGCCGACGGGTTCGTTCGTCATCAACGGCACGGAACGTGTGATCGTTTCGCAGTTGCACCGTTCGCCGGGCGTGTTCTTCGAGCACGACAAGGGTAAGACGCACAGCTCGGGCAAGCTCCTGTTCTCGGCACGTATCATTCCTTACCGCGGTTCGTGGCTCGATTTCGAGTTCGACCCGAAGGACGTGCTGTACTTCCGCGTCGACCGTCGCCGCAAGATGCCGGTCACGATCCTGCTGAAGGCAATCGGCCTCACGCCGGAACAGATCCTCGCAAACTTCTTCGTGTTCGACAATTTCACGCTGATGCCGGAAGGCGCGCAGATGGAATTCGTGCCGGAGCGTCTGCGTGGTGAAGTCGCGCGTTTCGACATCACGGACCGTGATGGCAACGTGATCGTCCAGAAGGACAAGCGGATCAACGCGAAGCACATTCGCGACCTCGACAACGCCAAGACCAAGTTCATCTCGGTTCCGGAAGACTATTTGCTCGGCCGCGTGCTGGCGAAGAACGTCGTCGACGGCGACACGGGTGAAGTCATCGCTAACGCGAACGACGAAATCACGGAAACCGTGCTCGAGAAGCTGCGCGAGTCGAAGATCAAAGACATCCAGACGCTCTACACGAACGATCTGGATCAAGGTCCGTACATCTCGTCGACGCTGCGTATCGACGAAACCGCGGACAAGATGGCCGCGCGCATCGCGATCTACCGCATGATGCGTCCGGGCGAACCGCCGACCGAAGAAGCGGTCGAGGCGCTGTTCAACCGTCTGTTCTATAGCGAAGACGCATACGACCTCTCGAAGGTGGGTCGTATGAAGTTCAATCGCCGTGTCGGCCGCGACGAAATCGTCGGACCGATGACGCTGCAAGACGACGACATCCTCGCCACGATCAAGATCCTGGTCGAGCTGCGTAACGGCAAGGGCGAAGTGGACGACATCGACCACTTGGGCAATCGTCGTGTGCGTTGCGTCGGCGAACTGGCGGAAAACCAGTTCCGCGCAGGTCTCGTGCGTGTCGAACGTGCTGTGAAGGAACGCCTCGGTCAAGCCGAAAGCGAAAACCTGATGCCGCACGACCTGATCAACTCGAAGCCGATTTCGTCGGCGATTCGCGAGTTCTTCGGTTCGTCGCAGCTGTCGCAGTTCATGGACCAAACGAACCCGCTGTCGGAAATCACCCACAAGCGCCGTGTTTCGGCACTTGGTCCGGGCGGTTTGACGCGTGAGCGCGCTGGCTTTGAAGTCCGCGACGTGCACCCGACTCACTACGGTCGCGTGTGCCCGATTGAAACGCCGGAAGGTCCGAACATCGGCCTGATCAACTCGCTCGCTCTGTACGCGCACCTGAACGAATACGGCTTCCTCGAAACGCCGTATCGCAAGGTCGTGGACAGCAAGGTGACGGATCAAATCGATTACCTGTCGGCGATCGAAGAAGGCCGTTACGTGATCGCTCAGGCGAACGCGGCCGTGGCGGAAGACGGCTCGCTGACCGACGAACTGGTGTCGTCGCGTGAAGCAGGCGAAACGCTGATGGTCACGCCGGACCGCATCCAGTACATGGACGTGGCGCCGTCGCAGATCGTGTCGGTGGCAGCATCGCTGATTCCGTTCCTCGAGCACGATGACGCGAACCGCGCATTGATGGGTTCGAACATGCAGCGTCAGGCTGTCCCGTGTCTGCGTCCTGAAAAGGCCGTGGTCGGTACGGGTATCGAGCGCACGGTGGCAGTCGACTCGGGTACGACGGTTCAGGCATTCCGCGGCGGTGTGGTCGATTACGTCGACGCAGGCCGTATGGTGATTCGCGTGAACGACGATGAAGCCGCTGCTGGCGAAACCGGCGTGGACATCTACAACCTGATCAAGTACACGCGTTCGAACCAGAACACGAACATCAACCAGCGCCCGATCGTGAAGGTCGGCGACATCGTGTCGCGTGGCGACGTGCTGGCTGACGGTGCATCGACCGACCTCGGCGAACTGGCTCTCGGCCAGAACATGCTGGTCGCGTTCATGCCGTGGAACGGCTACAACTTCGAAGACTCGATTTTGATCTCGGAGAAGGTGGTTGCCGACGACCGTTACACGTCGATCCACATTGAAGAACTGAACGTCGTAGCTCGCGATACGAAGCTCGGACCGGAAGAAATCACGCGCGACATCTCGAACCTGGCTGAAGTGCAACTCGGCCGTCTCGATGAGTCGGGCATCGTCTACATCGGCGCAGAAGTCGAAGCAGGCGACGTGCTGGTCGGCAAGGTCACGCCGAAGGGCGAAACCCAGCTGACGCCGGAAGAAAAGCTGCTGCGCGCGATCTTCGGTGAAAAGGCTTCGGACGTGAAGGACACGTCGCTGCGCGTGCCATCGGGCATGAGCGGCACCGTGATCGACGTTCAAGTGTTCACGCGTGAAGGCATTCAGCGCGACAAGCGCGCGCAACAGATCATCGACGATGAACTGAAGCGCTATCGCCTCGACCTGAACGACCAGCTGCGTATCGTGGAAGGCGACGCGTTCCAGCGTCTCGCACGTATGCTGACCGGCAAGGTCGCGAACGGCGGTCCGAAGAAGCTCGCGAAGGGCACGAAGATCGAACAGGCTTACCTGGAAGATCTGGATCACTACCATTGGTTCGACATCCGCCTCGCGGACGAAGAGGCAGCGGCACAGCTCGAAGCGATCAAGGACTCGATCGAACAGAAGCGTCACCAGTTCGATCTGGCGTTCGAAGAAAAGCGCAAGAAGCTCACGCAAGGCGACGAATTGCCGCCGGGCGTGTTGAAGATGGTCAAGGTGTATCTGGCAGTCAAGCGCCGCCTGCAGCCTGGCGACAAGATGGCCGGCCGTCACGGTAACAAGGGTGTGGTGTCGAAGATCGTTCCGATCGAAGACATGCCGTACATGGCCGACGGGCGTCCGGCTGACGTCGTTCTGAACCCGCTCGGCGTGCCGTCGCGGATGAACGTGGGTCAGGTTCTCGAAGTGCATCTGGGTTGGGCCGCGAAGGGTCTCGGCTGGCGTATCGGCGAAATGCTGCAGCGTCAGGCGAAGATCGAAGAACTGCGCGAATTCCTGACCAAGATCTACAACGAGTCGGGCCGCGCCGAAGAGCTGGACAGCTTCACGGACGACGAGATCGTCGAACTGGCGAAGAACCTGCGCGAAGGCGTGCCGTTCGCTACGCCGGTGTTCGACGGTGCGACGGAAGAAGAAATGTCGCGCGCGCTGGATCTGGCATTCCCGGACGACATCGCGAAGAACCTCGGCATGACGCCGTCGAAGAACCAGGTGCGTCTGTACGACGGCCGCACGGGCGAAATGTTCGAACGTACGGTGACGGTCGGCTACATGCACTACCTGAAGCTGCACCACTTGGTCGACGACAAGATGCACGCGCGTTCCACGGGCCCGTACTCGCTCGTGACGCAGCAGCCGTTGGGCGGTAAGGCGCAATTCGGTGGCCAGCGTTTCGGTGAAATGGAAGTGTGGGCGCTCGAAGCGTACGGCGCATCGTACGTGCTGCAGGAAATGCTGACGGTGAAGTCGGACGACGTGACAGGCCGGACCAAGGTTTATGAAAACCTGGTCAAGGGCGATCACGTGATCGACGCCGGCATGCCGGAATCCTTCAACGTGTTGGTGAAGGAAATCCGCTCGCTCGGTATCGATATCGACCTCGACCGCAACTAATCGGACTACGGAGAGAAAGCAATGAAAGCTCTGCTCGATCTATTCAAGCAAGTCCAACAGCCTGAAGTTTTTGACGCGATCAAGATCGGTCTGGCTTCGCCGGACAAGATCCGTTCGTGGTCGTTCGGTGAAGTGAAGAAGCCGGAAACCATCAACTACCGGACGTTCAAGCCGGAACGCGATGGTTTGTTCTGCGCGAAGATCTTCGGGCCGATCAAAGACTACGAATGCCTTTGCGGCAAGTACAAGCGCCTGAAGCATCGTGGCGTGATCTGCGAGAAGTGCGGCGTTGAAGTGACGCTGGCGAAAGTGCGTCGCGAACGCATGGGCCACATCGAACTGGCCTCGCCGGTTGCGCACATCTGGTTTTTGAAGTCGCTGCCGTCGCGTCTGGGCATGGTGCTCGACATGACGCTGCGCGACATCGAACGCGTGCTGTATTTCGAAGCATATGTGGTGATCGATCCGGGCATGACGCCGCTGAAAGCGCGGCAGATCATGACCGAAGAGGATTACTACAACAAGGTCGAAGAATACGGTGACGAATTCCGTGCCGAGATGGGCGCGGAAGGCGTGCGCGAACTGCTGCGCGCGATCAACATCGACGAACAGGTCGAGATGCTGCGCACCGAACTCAAGAACACGGGTTCGGAAGCGAAGATCAAGAAGTACGCGAAGCGCCTGAAGGTGCTCGAGGCTTTCCAGCGTTCGGGCATCAAGCCTGACTGGATGGTGCTCGAAGTGCTGCCGGTGCTGCCGCCGGAACTGCGTCCGTTGGTGCCGCTGGACGGCGGCCGTTTCGCGACGTCGGACCTGAACGACCTGTATCGCCGCGTGATCAACCGTAACAACCGGTTGAAGCGTCTGCTCGAACTGAAGGCGCCTGAAATCATCGTCCGCAACGAAAAGCGGATGCTGCAGGAAGCCGTCGATTCGCTGCTCGACAACGGTCGTCGCGGTAAGGCCATGACCGGCGCGAACAAGCGTCCGTTGAAGTCGCTCGCTGACATGATCAAGGGTAAGGGCGGTCGTTTCCGTCAGAACTTGCTCGGTAAGCGCGTTGACTACTCGGGCCGTTCGGTGATCGTGGTCGGCCCGACGCTCAAGCTGCATCAGTGCGGTCTGCCGAAGCTGATGGCGCTCGAACTGTTCAAGCCGTTCATCTTCAACAAGCTCGAAGTGATGGGTGTCGCTACCACCATCAAGGCTGCGAAGAAGGAAGTCGAGAACCAGACGCCGGTGGTGTGGGACATTCTCGAAGAAGTCATTCGCGAACATCCGGTCATGCTGAACCGTGCGCCGACGCTGCACCGTCTTGGCATTCAGGCTTTCGAGCCGGTGCTGATCGAAGGTAAGGCAATCCAGCTGCACCCGCTCGTTTGCGCGGCGTTCAACGCCGACTTCGACGGTGACCAGATGGCTGTTCACGTGCCGCTGTCGCTGGAAGCGCAGATGGAAGCGCGCACGCTGATGCTGGCGTCGAACAACGTCCTGTTCCCGGCCAACGGCGATCCGTCGATCGTGCCGTCGCAGGATATCGTGCTCGGTTTGTACTACGCGACCCGTGAAGCCGTGAATGCTAAGGGCGAAGGCCTGACGTTCACCGGCGTTTCGGAAGCGCTGCGTGCCTACGAGAACAAGGAAGTCGAGCTCGCCTCGCGCGTCAACGTGCGGATCACCGAAATGGTCCACAACGAAGACAAGTCGGAAGGTGCGCCGGCGTTCGTGCCGAAGATCACGCTTTACCCGACCACCGTCGGCCGTGCAATCCTGTCGGAAATTCTTCCGCCGGGCCTGCCGTTCTCGGTGCTCAACAAGCCGCTGAAGAAGAAGGAAATCTCGCGCCTCATCAACACCGCGTTCCGCAAGTGCGGTCTGCGTGAAACGGTGATTTTCGCCGACCAGTTGATGCAGTCGGGTTTCCGTCTGGCAACGCGCGCTGGTATCTCGATCTGCGTCGACGACATGCTCGTGCCGCCGCAGAAGGAAACCATCGTCGGCGACGCCGCGAAGAAGGTGAAGGAATACGACCGTCAGTACATGTCGGGTCTCGTCACGTCGCAAGAGCGCTACAACAACGTGGTCGACATCTGGTCGGCAACGTCGGAAGCGGTCGGCAAGGCGATGATGGAACAGCTGTCGACGGAGCCGGTCACGGATCGCGACGGCAACGAAACGCGTCAGGAATCGTTCAACTCGATTTACATGATGGCGGACTCGGGTGCTCGTGGTTCCGCGGTTCAGATTCGTCAGCTGGCCGGTATGCGTGGCCTGATGGCGAAGCCGGACGGCTCGATCATCGAGACGCCGATTACGGCGAACTTCCGTGAAGGCCTGAACGTGTTGCAGTACTTCATCTCGACCCACGGCGCACGTAAGGGTCTGGCTGATACGGCACTGAAGACGGCAAACTCGGGTTACCTGACGCGTCGTCTGGTCGACGTGACGCAGGATCTGGTGGTGGTCGAGGACGATTGCGGTACGTCCAACGGCGTCGCCATGAAGGCGTTGGTCGAAGGCGGTGAAGTCGTCGAAGCGCTGCGCGACCGTATTCTCGGTCGCGTGACGGTGGCTGACGTCGTCAATCCGGAATCGCAGGAAACGCTGTACGAAACGGGCACGCTGCTCGACGAAGACGCGGTCGAAGAAATCGAACGCCTCGGCATCGACGAAGTGCGCGTGCGTACGCCGCTGACTTGCGAAACGCGTTACGGTCTGTGCGCAGCCTGCTACGGCCGCGACCTGGGCCGCGGCTCGTCGGTCAACGTCGGCGAAGCAGTTGGCGTGATCGCTGCGCAGTCGATCGGCGAACCGGGCACGCAGCTCACGATGCGTACGTTCCACATCGGTGGTGCGGCATCGCGTGCGGCGGTTGCTTCGTCGGTTGAAGCGAAGTCGAACGGTACGGTGCGTTTCACGGCAACCATGCGTTACGTCACCAACGCGAAGGGCGAGCAGATCGTCATCTCGCGTTCGGGCGAAGCCATGATCACCGACGACCACGGTCGCGAGCGCGAACGTCACAAGGTGCCGTACGGCGCGACGCTGTTGCAACTGGACGGCGCGCAGATCAAGGCCGGCACGCAACTGGCAACGTGGGATCCGATGACGCGTCCGATCATCACCGAGTGGGGCGGTACGGTGAAGTTCGAAAACGTCGAAGAAGGCGTGACGGTTGCCAAGCAGATCGACGATGTGACGGGTCTGTCCACGCTGGTCGTGATCGACGTGAAGCGTCGTGGTTCGCAAGCTTCGAAGACGGTGCGTCCGCAGGTCAAGCTGCTCGACGCGAACGGCGAAGAAGTCAAGATCCCGAACACCGAGCACTCGGTGCAGATCGGCTTCCAGGTCGGCGCTCTGATCACCGTGAAGGATGGTCAGCAAGTGCAGGTCGGTGAAGTGCTGGCACGTATCCCGGTTGAATCGCAGAAGACGCGTGACATTACCGGTGGTCTGCCGCGTGTGGCTGAACTGTTCGAAGCACGTTCGCCTAAGGACGCGGGTATCCTGGCGGAAGTCACGGGTACGACGTCGTTCGGTAAGGACACGAAGGGCAAGCAGCGTCTCGTTATCACGGACCTCGAAGGCAATCAGCACGAGTTCCTGATCGCGAAGGAAAAGCAGGTTCTGGTGCACGATGGTCAGGTCGTCAACAAGGGCGAAATGATTGTCGACGGTCCTGCCGATCCGCACGACATCTTGCGTCTGCAAGGTATCGAAGCGCTGTCGCGTTACATCGTGGACGAAGTGCAGGACGTGTACCGTCTGCAAGGCGTGAAGATCAACGACAAGCACATTGAAGTGATTGTTCGTCAGATGCTGCGCCGCGTGCAGATTACGGACAACGGCGATACGCGTTTCATCCCGGGAGAACAGGTCGAGCGGTCGGATATGCTCGATGAGAACGACCGTATGATCGCGGAAGACAAGCGTCCGGCAACGTACGAAAACGTGCTGCTCGGTATCACGAAGGCCTCGTTGTCGACCGATTCGTTCATCTCGGCGGCGTCGTTCCAGGAAACGACCCGCGTGCTGACCGAAGCGGCGATCATGGGCAAGCGCGACGACCTGCGTGGTCTGAAGGAAAACGTGATCGTCGGCCGTCTGATTCCGGCCGGTACGGGTCTCGCGTTCCACAAGGCACGTAAGAGCAAGGAACTGTCCGACCGCGAGCGTTTCGATCAGATCGCAGCGGAAGAGTCGTTCGAATTCGGTACGCCGGAAACCCCGGCCGCCGAACAGCAGCACTCAGGCGAGTAAGCTCAGGTCAGTAGGTCCAGGCGGTGCAAGCCGCTTGGAGCTCTAGCCAGCGAAGCCGCTCAGTTTCGACTGAGCGGCTTTTTTTATGCGCTTTCTTTTTGTGCGCTTGCCCATGCTTTGTTAGCCCGAATGGCTAACGTTGCAGTAAAGCGCGGGCGCAGCACGAATGCGTTGGTAAAATTCGTGTCACCGGCATCACGCTGCTTCTCTCAAATTCATGTCCCGTCCGCTCGAAATCCTCAACGAAGTCTTCGGTTACCCCGCGTTCAGAGGACAGCAGGGCGAAATTGTCGAGCACGTCGCCGGCGGCGGCGACTGTCTCGTGCTGATGCCGACGGGCGGCGGCAAGTCGCTCTGCTATCAGATTCCGTCGCTGGTGCGCCGTGAAGGCGGGTTCGGAACCGGCATCGTCGTTTCTCCGCTGATCGCGCTGATGCAGGATCAGGTGGCCGCGCTTACGGAAGTGGGTGTGCGGGCGGCGTATCTGAATTCGACGCTGTCGAGCGCAGAGGCGATGGCGACTGAGCGCGCGTTGCGCGACGGTGAGATCGACCTGCTTTACGTGGCGCCGGAGCGTTTGATGACGCCCCGTTTCCAGGAGCTACTGGAGCGTACGCGCATCGGGTTGTTCGCCATCGACGAAGCGCATTGCGTGTCGCAATGGGGGCACGATTTCCGGCCGGAATACATCCAGTTGTCGGTGTTGCACGAGCGGTTTCCTGACGTGCCGCGAATCGCACTCACGGCGACGGCGGATGCCATCACGCGGGACGAGATCATCCACCGCCTCGCCCTGGATGACGCACGTATTTTCGTGTCGAGCTTCGACCGGCCGAACATCCGTTATCGCATCGTCGAAAAAGACAACGCGCGTACCCAGTTGCTCGACTTCATCCGCGCGGAGCATTCGAAGCCGGACGGCACGACTGACGCCGGCGTCGTCTATTGCCTCTCGCGTCGCAAAGTCGAAGAGACTGCGGAGTGGTTGAAAGAAAAAGGGATGCGCGCGCTGCCGTATCACGCCGGCATGGAGTTTGAAATCCGCCAGAAGCATCAGGAGATGTTTCAGCGTGAAGAGGGAATCGTGATGTGCGCGACGATCGCGTTCGGCATGGGCATCGATAAGCCGGACGTGCGCTTCGTGGCTCACCTGGACTTGCCGAAGAGCGTCGAAGGCTACTACCAGGAAACCGGCCGCGCGGGACGCGACGGCATGCCGGCGAACGCATGGATGGCCTACGGTCTCGGCGACGTCGTCCAGCAGCGCAAAATGATCGACGAATCCGACGCCGACGACGCACACAAGCGCGTGCAAACAGGCAAGCTGGACGCGCTGCTCGGTCTGTGCGAAGCGGCGACATGCCGGCGAGTGCGACTTCTCGCGTATTTCGGCGAGTCGAGCAAGCCGTGCGGCAACTGTGACAACTGCCTTGAGCCACCGGCCACATGGGATGCGACGCGCGAAGCGCAGATGGCATTGTCGTGCGTGTTCCGTGCTCAGCGGGCGAGCGGTTTTCATTTCGGCGCCGGCCATCTGATCGATATTCTGCGCGGCAACAGCAGCGAAAAAATCCTTCAGCGAGGTCACGAGAAGCTGACCACGTACGGTATCGGTTCGGCGCTCGGCGAACCGGAGTGGCGCGCGGTGTTTCGCCAGCTTGTCGCGTTCGGCTATCTGACCGTCGACCACGAGGGATTCGGCTCGCTGGTTCTAACCGAGGCAAGCAAACCGGTGCTCAAGGGCGAGCAGAACGTCACGATGCGCCGTTACGTCAAGCCGACGCGTACCCGTCCATCGTCCGGGCGCACCAGTGAGCGCGCCGACCCGACAATCGGCATGGGCCCGCGCGAACGTGCGCGCTGGGAACGGCTGCGTGCGTGGCGCACCGAAACGGCGAAGAGCGACGGCGTGCCGGCGTACGTGATCTTCCACGACGCGACTTTGGCTGAAATCGCCCGTAACGGCCCCGATTCCATCGAAGATTTGCGCGGCATTCCGGGTATGGGTGCGCGCAAACTCGACCGTTTCGGCGACGAGTTGCTAGAAGTCGTTGCCGCTGACTGAGCGCTCAGCGAGCGCCTGGGCAGCTCCGCAGGGGGGCGAAACATCGCAACCTGTTGACTCCCTTAGTAATTTCGGAATATTATGCTAGGTTCCGGTTCTTGGAATGCCTGCGCGCGAAGTCAAATCATGCGCTGGCGGACGGGTCCGGAAGTTCGATGCGCAATCGTTTCTGCTTTGCCCGGAAACAGATGCGTCGATTTTGTTCAATTTCAGGAATAAACAATGCCAACCATCAATCAACTGGTTCGCAAAGGCCGCGCGTCGGAAACGACGAAGAGCAAGAGCCCGGCTTTGCAGGACTGCCCCCAGCGTCGCGGCGTGTGCACCCGTGTGTACACCACGACGCCTAAGAAGCCTAACTCGGCACTGCGTAAGGTTGCCAAGGTTCGTCTGACGAACGGCTTCGAAGTCATTTCGTACATCGGTGGTGAAGGCCACAACCTGCAGGAACACTCGGTCGTGCTGATTCGCGGCGGCCGTGTGAAGGACTTGCCGGGTGTGCGTTACCACATGGTTCGCGGCTCGCTGGATACCCAGGGCGTCAAGGATCGTAAGCAGGCTCGCTCGAAGTACGGTGCGAAGCGTGCAAAAGCTGGTAAATAAGCTGGCAAGTAATTAGCCGGTCAGTAGTTTCAGGTCGCCTGCATAGGCGGTAATAGCGGTGGTGCCGGAATCGCCGGTGCTGTCGAGTAAGTGGTCACCCGACCAGGCTGGTAAGTCGTCAGAGATGAATCGGGTTAGTTGGTGGCCGCGGGGCTAAAAATAGCTCCAACTGAAAAGTTAAAGGAAGAAACATGCCGCGTCGTCGCGAAGTCCCCAAGCGGGAAGTGTTGCCGGATCCGAAGTTCGGTAACGTTGATGTAGCTAAGTTCATGAACGTGCTGATGCTCTCCGGCAAGAAGTCGGTTGCCGAGCGTATCGTGTACGGCGCTTTCGAACAGATCCAGACCAAGGGTGGCAAGGACCCGCTGGAAGTGTTCACGGTAGCGCTCAACAACGTCAAGCCGGTGGTCGAAGTGAAGAGCCGCCGCGTTGGTGGTGCGAACTATCAGGTTCCGGTCGAAGTGCGCCCGTCGCGTCGTATGGCATTGGCGATGCGTTGGCTGCGTGAAGCCGCGAAGAAGCGCAGCGAGAAGTCGATGGCCCTGCGTCTGGCAGGTGAACTCTCCGAAGCGGCCGAAGGCCGTGGCGGCGCAATGAAGAAGCGCGACGAAGTTCACCGGATGGCAGAAGCCAACAAGGCGTTCTCGCACTTCCGTTTCTAAGCTTCCCGAACCCGGGATTAGCAGAAAAAACGGAAAGAAATTCCGGGCGGGTGCGCTTACAAAGCGCCTCGCCCGTTTGTGTTACAGCGCGATGGGTATTTTCTCGCATCGCGTCATCCCAATAGAGGATCAAAGTGGCTCGCAAGACACCTATCGAGCGCTACCGTAACATCGGTATTAGCGCTCACATCGACGCCGGCAAAACGACGACGACCGAGCGCATCCTGTTCTACACCGGCGTGAACCATAAGATTGGTGAAGTTCACGACGGCGCTGCCACCATGGACTGGATGGAGCAGGAGCAGGAACGCGGCATCACGATCACGTCCGCTGCTACCACGGCGTTCTGGAAAGGCATGGCCGGCGACCGCGCTGAGCACCGCATCAACATCATCGACACCCCGGGCCACGTCGACTTCACGATTGAAGTTGAGCGCTCGATGCGCGTGCTCGACGGCGCGTGCATGGTTTACTGTGCTGTGGGTGGCGTTCAGCCCCAGTCGGAAACCGTGTGGCGTCAGGCTAACAAGTACAAGGTTCCCCGTCTCGCGTTCATCAACAAGATGGACCGTACCGGCGCGAACTTCTTCAAGGTTTACGACCAGCTCAAGCTGCGTTTGAAGGCAAACCCGGTTCCGGTCGTGGTGCCTATCGGCGCTGAAGAAAACTTCACGGGTGTCGTCGATCTGCTGAAGATGAAGGCGATCATTTGGGACGAAGCGTCCCAAGGCACGAAGTTCTCGTACGAAGAAATTCCGGCGGAACTGGCTGATTCGTGCACGGAATGGCGCGAGAAGATGGTCGAAGCGGCTGCCGAATCGAGCGAAGAATTGATGAACAAGTACCTGGAAGAGGGCGAGCTCTCTGAAGCGGAAATCATCAAGGGCTTGCGCGACCGTACGATCGCTTGCGAAATCCAGCCGATGCTGTGCGGCACCGCGTTCAAGAACAAGGGCGTGCAACGCATGCTGGACGCCGTGCTCGACTTCCTGCCGTCGCCGATCGACATCCCGCCGGTTACCGGCGAGCTGGAAAACGGTGAAAAGGGCGAGCGCCGCGCTGCCGACGACGAAAAGTTCTCGGCACTGGCATTCAAGATCATGACCGACCCGTTCGTCGGCCAGCTGATCTTCTTCCGCGTGTACTCGGGCGTCGTGAATTCCGGCGACACCGTGCTGAACGCGACCAAAGACAAGAAGGAACGTCTGGGTCGTATTCTGCAGATGCACGCGAACCAGCGCGAAGAAATCAAGGAAGTCCGCGCAGGCGACATCGCAGCAGCAGTCGGCCTGAAAGACGCGACGACCGGCGACACGCTGTGCGATCCGCAAAGCCCGATCGTGCTCGAACGCATGATTTTCCCGGAGCCGGTGATTTCGCAGGCTGTTGAGCCGAAGACGAAGCCTGACCAGGAAAAGATGGGTCTGGCGCTGAACCGTCTGGCACAAGAAGATCCGTCGTTCCGCGTTCAAACGGACGAAGAATCGGGCCAAACCATTATTTCGGGCATGGGCGAGCTCCACCTGGAAATTCTGGTTGACCGTATGAAGCGCGAATTCGGCGTGGAAGCGACTGTCGGCAAGCCGCAAGTTGCTTACCGCGAAACGATTCGCGGTAAGGCGGAAGACGTTGACGGCAAGTTCGTCAAGCAGTCGGGTGGTCGCGGCCAGTATGGTCACGCGGTCATCACGCTCGAGCCGAATGAGCAAGGCAAGGGCTACGAGTTCCTCGACGAGATCAAGGGCGGTGTGATTCCGCGCGAATACATCCCGGCGGTGGACAAGGGTATCCAGGAAACGCTGAAGGCAGGCGTGCTGGCAGGCTTCCCGGTCGTCGACGTCAAGGTTCACCTGACGTTCGGTTCGTACCACGACGTTGACTCGAACGAAAATGCGTTCCGCATGGCCGGCTCGATGGCGTTCAAGGAAGCAATGCGCAAGGCTCAACCGGTCATCCTCGAACCGATGATGGCTGTGGAAGTCGAAACGCCTGAAGATTACATGGGCAACGTGATGGGAGACCTGTCGGGTCGTCGCGGCATCGTGCAGGGCATGGACGACATGGTTGGCGGCGGCAAGATCGTTCGCGCCGAAGTCCCGCTGTCGGAAATGTTCGGCTACTCGACGTCGCTGCGTTCGCTGACCCAAGGTCGTGCAACGTACACGATGGAGTTCAAGCACTACTCCGAAGCACCGCGTAACGTGTCCGAAGCGATCATCAACGCGAAGTCGAAGTAATCGCGCGGCAAGTCATTCAACGATTAACTTTTTGAAAGAAGAGAAACATGGCTAAAGGTAAATTCGAA
>NZ_JARESX010000112.1:0-17366 GCF_046026435.1 Paraburkholderia sp. RL17-381-BIF-C
GCTCGTATGGGGTGTCGCCTGCGCTGTTTGAAATTGAGGTTTCAGATAGCGCTGAAGCGGCGAAACTGCTGTCCTTGCGGACGTTGACCGCGGGTCTGCGGGATGTGGGCATCAGCATCACGCTCGGCAATTGGGGCAACGGCGGTTCGTCGATGGCGCTGCTTGGTGTGCTGGATGTGGATACCGTTACCGTCGCGCGTGAGTTGATGGCGACAGTGCCGAACGATCAGCGGGCGGGGACGGTGATGACTGCGCTGATGGACCTGCTGCATGCGCTCGATGTGCGGGTGGTGGTGAGTGGTGTCGACAATCAGGAACAACTCCAATGGTTGAGCCGATGGCCAAAGGCGTTGGTTACCGGGTCTCTGCTCTCGCGTCCTCAAACCGGGTTGGCAAGCGTGCTGGCGCTACGTCGCTTGTCGTGACAAAGACTCGCGAAGTTACGTAACGTCGAGTGGTTCGGCGCGGCGGGGATGGCGTTCGCAGTCAGTTCGCGGCACCCGGTTTATCTCGTGAATCAATATGACACGTCTTTCCGCGCGATAGAAACAAGGCACAAACGAGTAAAGAGATACTGGCACGCTTGGTGCATTACAAGTTGCACGCTGGACAAGTGGTGGAAGACGTAACGGCAAAAATCGCAGCGAACTCCGTTTCAAACGACTAGCCTGGTCGGGGGTATCAGGTCAGTCTTCTCAACGCGGTGCGATCTTCTTCGTCTAGCCTAGCGGTTGCGCGAGCTCGCATTGATCTGTGGCGGGAGCAGCATGTCGAAAAAGAGTCCCCCATTTTTAATTACGTTCATCTGGGCAGCTTGCCGTGTGATTCGATGAGCCATGTCACGTTATTCATACTGCGGCACTTCTGGCGTGAATAGCGTGGTATTGACAGAACGAGATAGGAACTGCTGGAGCTGAACTTGGGTTCAGCAGTTCTTCACAAACGTTTGACGTGAAAAGCCAGCGCGGAGATAAAAAGTGGATCGGGCGTATTCGGGGCAGCATAAAAAATGGGGCGGTCAGCAGGATGTAAATGAATGTTTGTCTGCGCAACGCAGAAATTGACTCGCGTCTATCTCTCGCAGGGGAACCGTTTCTCGCCGGACATGATTGCTTTCGCGGCAGCTTTGTCCTTCGCCAGACCGCTCAGGCGGTTGAGCCGGAAATGATCCTTGCCGAAATGAACCGAATCACTGCCTCGGTCTCAAGCTCGCGATTTGGCGAGCGCGACTATTTTTCTATGCGGCGCGCCCGCAATCGTTAAGGTGATGGCAAAGCATGCGAACGAATCCCCACGGCTTTGTCGGTGGTACTGCGTGTTGAGTACATGGTGCGGCACCCTGCACCTTTTCTTTCATAAAAAAACTTATCAAGCGACGAGACCAACGCCATGTCATTCGATGTCATCTCTATCATTGGACTTGGGTATATCGGATTGCCCACCGCTGCGGCATTTGCTGCACGCCGAAAGAAGGTTGTCGGTGTAGATGTATCGCAGCGAGCGGTCGATACGATTAACAAGGGTGAGATACATATAGTCGAACCAGAGTTGGACATGCTGGTTCATGCGGCCGTCACACAAGGCTATTTGCGCGCGACGCTGGTGCCCGAGCCGGCTGATGCTTTTCTGATTGCCGTCCCGACTCCGTTTTGCGACGGGAATAAGCCCGATCTGAGTTACATAGAAGCGGCAAGCCGTTCGATCGCTCCGGTGTTGAAAAAGGGAGATATTGTCGTCCTAGAATCAACCTCCCCGGTCGGCGCCACCGAGAGAATGTCGGCGTGGCTTGCCGACTGCCGTCCGGACTTAACGTTCCCGCAGCAGGCTGGCGAACAGTCCGACATACGAATCGCCCACTGCCCGGAGCGTGTGCTGCCAGGCCACGTGATTCGTGAGCTTGTGCAGAATGACCGCGTGATCGGGGGCATGACACGCCGCTGCGGCGAGTTGGCTCGCGATCTCTATCAGATCTTTGTTCAAGGCGACTGCATTTTGACCGACGCGCGTACTGCCGAGATGTGCAAACTGTCCGAGAACGCGTTTCGAGACGTCAATATTGCTTATGCTAATGAGTTGTCGATGATCTGCGATCGACTCGATATCAATGTGTGGGAGCTTATCCGCCTCGCCAATCGCCATCCGCGCGTAAGTATTCTTCAACCCGGCCCCGGCGTTGGGGGGCATTGCATCGCGGTTGATCCCTGGTTCATTGTGGATTCCGCACCTGACGAGGCGAAACTGATTCGCACTGCACGCGGCGTGAACGACGGTAAGCCCCACTACGTAATCGATCAAACGAGGCGGCTGGCGGCACGCTTCAAGGCTCCTGTGATCGCATGTCTCGGTCTGGCCTTCAAGGCCAATATCGACGATTTGCGCGAGAGCCCGGCGATAGACATTGTCAACCGACTCGCCGAAGAGCAGGTCGCCGATATTGTTGTCGTGGAGCCTAATGTATCGTCCCTACCGGACGCGTTGCGGGGGAAGGTCGAATTGACTAGTCTCGCAAGCGCGATTGACGCGGCTGACATCGTTTTGCTGCTGGTCGATCACCGTGAGTTCAAAGATATCAACAGACGCCGTTTGCAGTCGAAGCTTCTGGTCGATACGCGGGGGATTTTCGCGTGACGGGGTGAGAATTCGCGACCACATTGCTCCGACGATCGCAATATTGGTGGTCGGAACGATGCGAGGTTGGACTGAATATATGCAGGAAGATGCGAATGCTCGAGCTGACTCTGCTGCGCATAAGTCCGCCACAGCGATGAGCTTTTGTGACGCATGTGACTTCGCTCTTTGTATCGACGGCCACGCAACTTTACTGGAAATCCGCGATGAACATTCGCATTCTTCATGTTGGACCAGGCCGTGGGCAAAGAGGCGGTATTGCGACGGTCCTTTCCCAGTTGGCTATACAGCGGAAAGAGTTCGAGCAATCCGGCGTGTCTACTTCGTTCTTTGAAACGCGCGGGTTCGGAACCGCTGGCGCGCTATTGGCGTTTGTATTTGTCGATGTTCCATCGTTCGCCCGCGCCGCGATGAAAGTTAACGTTGTACATTTCCATGTCTCTGAGCGAGGCTCGCTGTACAGAAAGTTTGTGCTTTTCCTCGTCGCTACTCTCTTAAGGAAAGGTACGGTATTTCAGTTGCATTCGGGGAATTTTGAACGCTTCGTCATGAACTCGGATTTGGTCACGCAGTTTTTCTGCAGATCGTTTCTCAGTCGGGTCGATTGTGTAATCGCAGTTTCCACGCCAATAGCGAGATGGCTACAGAGCTGGCGGGGAACCGGCGCTGTCAATGTGGTCGGCAATATGGCGCTCGACGCTGAGCAACGAGCCCCGACGTTTCGGTCGCAAGCATACGTTAAACCTTACATTGCTTTTGCCGGGAGACTGAGCGAAGCAAAAGGTCTGAAAGACCTGTTTATCGCCGTTGCTGAGCTAATGCGAACGGGCCGGGACATTCAGGTGAGAGTCGCCGGGACGGGGGATATCGAATACTGGCAGCGTATTGCCGGTATGTACGGAATCGCCGATCGAGTTATCTTCGAAGGTTGGCTGGACGGCGACGCGAAACTCGCGTTTTATACTGGGGCACACCTCTTCTGCATGCCGAGTCATTTTGAGTCTTTTGGTATTGCGACACTGGAGGCAATGTTTTGTGCGTTGCCTGTTGTCGGTACGCGTCTAGGGGGGTTCCTCGATCTTGTCGAAGATGGTGTCAGTGGCTATCTGGTTGATGTAGGCGATTCACACGGGCTTGCGGAAGCGATATTGAAGGTACTCGCTGATCCGGAGCGCGCATTTAACATGGGCGCCGCCGGACTAAGGCGAGCCCGTACCGACTACCGCGCGAGATCGATTGTGCAGCGGTATGTCCAGTGCTATCGACAGGTCAGATTCCAATCGGGGACCGGGCAATGAGCACAGATGATGTGTGGGTTAAATTGCCGCCAGTCATACCGCATCCCAAAGGGAACGATCATATGTCTGTTGTTCGCGGTGAGTCGGAAATCGATCCAGACAATGATGGGCTGATAGGTGGTGCCGATGAGGCTCGAGAAAAACGGTATCACGGCATCCTGCAGAATCAAACCGATTCGGCCGACGAACGTGCAGTCCGGGAGTTGTCAACACAACTAGGGTCGTCGGATGAACACGCGAAGGTTGGCAAGAACGCGTCCCGTCTCGACGCCGATTCGTTGGCAGAAATTCTGCTTGCGCAATGTCGGACAAGCGATTATGCGGGATATGATCCGTTTGATGGGCTCAATAGTTCACTCTTCAAAAGGCTGGATTTCCGCCTTCCTCCGTCCCTAAAAATTGCTTGGCTACAACTCCATAAGCGGAGTCCTTTGAACTTGAGACCGTTTGTTGGTGTTCCTTGTCGCCGCAACCCGAAAGGTATTGCGCTGATCATTCTTGGGCTTATCGAGCGGGAAAGGCGAGTGGGCGACGGGGGGAGCATTACAGAAGCTGTTCGGCTGGCGGAATGGTTACTGAAGCAACGCTGCGTTCGGGAGCAATGGAAGCATAGCGCTTGGGGATACCACTTTGACTGGGCTGCACGCGCTTTCTTTGTCCCATGCGGCACTCCTAACGCCATTACCACCTGCTATATAGCTCGTGCGCTTGCCGCACTTGGAACTGAGACTGGCGACCCGCGATTTATCGAAGTAGCTACTGACGCAGGTCTTTTCATAGACTCGCTTTACCGGGAGGATGATGGATACTACGCATATATCCCCGGTGAAACCGCATTCGTGCACAACGCGAACCTTTGGGCTGCAGCGGTTGCCGCCGAAACTGCAAGCCGCCTGGGAGACAACGCGATGATGCAACGAGCGATTGGCGCAGCGCGCCGCTCGGTAGCAATGCAGCGCGCGGATGGTGCCTGGACCTATGGTACGCGCGATCACCACTCCTTTATTGACGGCTTTCACACAGGTTATAACTTGGAAGCACTGTCTGCTCTGCAACTGGCCGCAGGAATTGACGAATTCGAAGAAGCCATACGGCGAGGAATGGCATTCTACAGAGAGAACTTTTTCCTCCCAGACGGCACGGTTAAGTATTACGACAACTCAATCTGGCCATTGGATACGCATTCGGTTGCACAGGCGTTGCTTACATTGCGCACTGTGGGTTCAGGCGATGAAGATCTCCGCCTGGCAACGAGGGTTTTCAAGCGTGCGGTACACACGCTCTATATGCCGCGTGAGCGCCGTTTCGTGTATCAGAAAGGAAAGCTGATGACTAATCGAATCAATTATTTGCGCTGGACGCAAGCTTGGGCTTTCTATGCGATTGGAGCATACGCGAACAGCATTCGTATGAAAAGCGAAAGACAGACGCTTGAATAATCTGATGGGGTTAAAGCAATGAAGCGAATCGAACTCTTCGGATGTCCGATGGATGTCGCGACCATGCATGAGACCATTAAGATCATTGGCGACCGAATCGAGGCCAGGCAATTCACCCAACATGTCGTGGTTAATGTCGCGAAGCTCGTCAGCTTGCAGACCGACCTGGTGCTGGATGCGTCAGTGCGGGCTTGCGACATCATTAATATCGACGGCATGGGCGTGGTTTGGGGCGCGCGGTTGTTGGGCCATTCTGTACCGGAGCGGGTTGCCGGAGTGGACCTTTTCGAGCGCCTCCTGCAGATGGCTGCGGCGCGTAGTCTTCCTGTATTCCTGCTGGGCGCAACCGACGCAGTTGTGTCGAGGACCGCGTCAGTGATAGCAGTTCGACATCCTGATTTGCGGATAGCTGGCTATCATCACGGATACTTCTGGGAAGATGAGGAAGAGGTAGTTGAGCAGATCCGACAATCCGGGGCGAGACTGCTTTTTGTCGCAATTACGTCGCCGAAGAAGGAAGTCTTTATTAATCGCTGGCGGGATCGTCTTGGAGTTGATTTTGTAATGGGAGTTGGCGGCACGTTTGATGTTGTCTCAGGTAACGTGCGTCGGGCACCCGAATGGATGCAGCGCAATGGGCTTGAATGGGCCTATCGGGTCGGCCAGGAACCGAGGCGTATGTGGAAGCGATATTTCATTACGAACAACAGGTTTGCGGTCATGCTTTTGCGAGCTCGTATTGCATCAGCGTTTCAAGGAACAGCAGGCCAACCGAATGAAAAGACGTAGGGTCCCGGCAATCGCAGGTTGATGATCTTGCTTTGGTGCTACCGGTGGACGGCCGCGGCTACGCGATCACGCGGGTAGCACCAGGAACGGCGACGTCAATAGCGCCTGCGGCCCATCGGCGTGCGGCTGCGCGCGCTTTCGGCGTTCTTCGGCATTATCCAATTCCCTCCTGCTCACGTGCCAATTTCTCAATCGACGGCCGGCCTTCGGCAGTCTGCCGTCTGAAATGAGCGAGCCCGGAAGTGTCTGAAGGCAAACACCCAGTCGACGGGACCCACCGGAGATGTGCGCGAGGGCTTGAAAAGTCACCGCTTGATTCCCGGTGACAGTCTGCGTTTTGCAGCAGGTTGCAGCCGTTCGAAAGAGGGCGGTTCCCACGCAGTCACGACGTAACGTTGCCTGCATGTTACGTGACTTCCACGCGTAACGCTCTCGTCTGCGTCGGGACTCACAAGCTGATTTTTTCGTGAAACCTCCCGCTGGGCCTAAAAAATGTGACGCCATTTGGATTGGCACGATAGATGCTTTTATGGGGCTGCCAGCGCGAAATCCGGTACTTGTGGGAGCCGGAAATATCTGGCTTTAACGGTTTCGGAGAGCCGCTTCCACGCGATCCCTCTCGCGATCCGAATCAAGTGTGTCGGTGTGCTTGGCGCGGGCGGTTCAGTTCGCCAGCCTGGTGAGGTTGGGGTATGCAGACTGGGCCAGTTGGCATGCTGTTGGATTGAGGGAGGCTTTAGCCCGGTTCTGAAGTGTGGAATTCGAGTCGGGCGTACGGGGACGCGATTCTCACGCAATTTGTGTTGAGTTCCGTATTTCCGGGTTCAAGCCATGTCGATAAAAATGGATCGCAGGTCGAGAAAAGACCGCAGATCCTGCGATGCCGGGGTCATCATGGTCGTAGTCCGATCAGTTGTTGCGCGTATCTTGGATGTGCTGGTAGTGGTTACCGGCGCCATCGTGGCGTCGGACGCCCGTCCCGCTAGCAATGCGCTCGCGCAGCCTGACTTCATGCTCGTATCGTTTGTCGCGATGTTCACACTTGCGGCATTTCCAAAATTCCAGATCTACGTTTCGTGGCGCGGCCGATCTTCGATAGCGATGATCAGCCAGGTCTGCTTTGCGTGGATATCCGTTCAGACTGCGAGCCTGGTGCTGCTGTTCATGATCCATCGAACCGACCACGTGTCGCGGTTGTGGTTCGCCTATTGGACTGGCCTCTCGGGGATTTGGCTGATCGGCATTCGCGCATTTGCATACCTGTT
This sequence comes from Paraburkholderia sp. RL17-381-BIF-C, assembly GCF_046026435.1. Taxonomy (NCBI): domain Bacteria; kingdom Pseudomonadati; phylum Pseudomonadota; class Betaproteobacteria; order Burkholderiales; family Burkholderiaceae; genus Paraburkholderia; species Paraburkholderia sp. RL17-381-BIF-C. Next base: position 7,420 of record NZ_JARESX010000112.1, read on the forward strand.
GCTTGCGCGTGTTCGGTACGCGGGGCTCAATTTGCGCCGAGTCGCCGTGATTGGATGTGGCAATCACGCGCGGTATGTCATCAACCGCCTGGCCAACTCTCCTACGAGCGGATTCCGGATCGTCGCGCTATATACTCCTCAGCAATGTGTCGCGTCGTCTGCCGTGCCGACCTTCGCGGACGTCGACACATTCGCGACCTTTGTTCGAGCCGAAACCGTCTCCGAGCTTTGGCTCGCTTTACCACTATCAGAGGCTTTGACGATTCAGGCGGTCCTCAAAACGTTCGGCGATGATCTCATCAATATACGTCTCATGCCGGACATGGGCAGTATCGGTCTGATTGGTGGGGGGGTCACTGATCTTATCGGAATGCCGACTGTCAACCTGATGGCATCGCCCTTGTCGAATGCGGCAATGCTCAAGAAGGCGGTATTCGACCGCCTATTCTCCGCACTCGTGCTCGCGGTGCTCGCTCCGTTGCTGATCGTCATTGCCGTGATGGTGAAGCTGTCTTCACCGGGGCCCGTTATTTTTACTCAGTTTAGAAAGGGAGCGGATGGGCGCGTCTTTCGCATCTACAAGTTTAGGACAATGCGTCAACACAACGAGGAGGGGGGCGTTTTACGTCAGGCTACTCGCGGCGACGTACGCATTACGCGGGTGGGGGCGTTCTTGCGGCGCATGAGCCTCGACGAGTTGCCACAGTTCTTCAATGTCCTGAGAGGAGACATGTCTGTCGTCGGGCCGCGGCCGCACGCGATTGAGCATGACAATCATTATAAGCCGCTCGTCGTCGGTTATATCCACCGATACCGTATCAAACCGGGCATTACTGGCTGGGCGCAGATCAATGGATTTCGTGGTGAAACAGACCATATCGACAAGATGATCGGACGTGTGCAGCACGATCTCTTCTATTTGCGCAACTGGTCGTTCTGGCTCGACATGCGGATTGTTGCAGCGACTATCTTTAAAGGATTCGTTCATCCGAACGCCTATTGAACGAGCACGGCAACTCGCCGCGATTAGTTCACTCTCATGCTGGAACTTTGCGGTGCAGTTATGAATATCGAAATGGAGAAGTGGCGTCCGTCAACACAAAGATCGCTGTCGGAAAAGCGACACTGAGGCGGGCATTTGCTTGATGTTCACATCAAAACAAAATAATGAGAAATTTAGAATACTATCTTTCGGATTCCGTCGCGCCAGGCCTCCGCGGCAATCGAGTGATCGCGTTTTTCCTTGGAATATGTGTCATTCTGTCTGGATGCACCGTTGCGCCGGGAATGCGAATGAGCGAGCCTGCAACACTTCCGACCTCGGATAACGCATCGGTGCAGGTGCCGATCTCGGAGATCAACGCGACGTTGATTCAACAATTGAAGACATCGTCTGCGGCGACCAACTCAGCGGAAATCGAAACGCTGTCCGGCAAGCCGTCTCCTTACACGTTTGGCACGGGCGATGTACTGCAAATCGTTGTTTGGGACCATCCCGAGCTTACCGAGGCGCAAGGCCCGCAGCAGCAGTCAAATGGTCGCCCCTCCGATCCACCACAGGGTTTTGTGATTGACCATAACGGGAATGTCCAGATTCCGTACGCAGGTGACGTGCATGTTGCTGGGTTGACGATGGATGAGGCGCGTTCGGCTGTAACGAGTGCCTTGTCGCGGTTTTTTATCAAGCCGAAGGTGTCGGTGCGCGTGACGTCGTTTCGAGCAAAGGAGATTTTCGTTGATGGTGAGGTCCGTACCCCGGGCAACGTGCCCATCAATGACATCCCGATGACGTTGTTCGAAGCAGTCAACCGCGCCGGGGGATTTGCGCCGACTGCGGACCAGAGCCATCTGATCCTCGTCCGCCAGGGTGTGTCGTATCCGCTCGATCTGCCGCGCATGCTTTCGCGCAATGTCAACCCTGCGAGCATTCTGCTTCGGGATGGCGATTTGCTGCGCGTCGTCCCGCGCGAGGAGAGTGGCGTCTATGTAATGGGCGAAGTAAATAGGCCGGTGACAGCGCTGCCACTGCGCACAGGCAAGCTAACCTTGAGTGACGCGCTTTCGCAGGCCGGCAGCCTGAATAGCGCTAGTGCGGATGCTGCGCAGCTTTACGTAATTCGTGGCGCACAAAGTAGCGAACCCAAAGTGTTCCATCTGGATGCGCGCTCTCCCGTCTCCATGGTCTTGGCTAATCAATTCGAGTTGCTGCCCAAGGATGTCGTTTATGTGGACGGCAATGGCCTGGTTCGTTTCAGCCGCGTGTTAAGTCTATTAATGCCGGCGATCAATGCAGGACTCACTGCAGCTGTCGTAACAAAATGATCCGGCATCTTCTCATTGTATGCCAGGGCAATTTGTGCCGGAGTCCAATAGCACAGGGCCTGTTTCAGCGACTGCTGCCTGATATCACGGTTTCATCAGCCGGCTTGGCAGCCACGGACGGTATGACGATGGACCCGGTCGCGAGGAGCATGCTCAAGCTGCGAGGAATAGACATGTCGTCCCACCGCGCCAGGCGGCTTGACGAAGGAATGTGCCGATCGGCCGACCTTATCCTTGTCATGGAGTTTGAACAGCGCAAGGCTATAGAACGGTTCTATCCGGCCGCACGAGGGCGCATCTATCGCGTCGCGGAAGTATTTCCGTCTGACGTACAGGATCCGTATCAGCGTTCGCAGCGCAAGTACGACTACGCCATGACGCTTCTTGAGCACGGCGTCAATGACTGGGTTGAACGTATCAGAAAATTATCCGCGTGTGGCCAGCGCTAAGCGAGCGCGCCTCGCTTCGAAAGGACAACAGAAGTAAAAATGAACTCTTCCAAATCGAAACCCCAGTTCTCACGCGATCCGGACGAAATCGACGTACGCGGGATCGTCGATATGATCGTCAAGAACGCAAAGCTCATCATTGCAGTGACAATTGCCTCTTTCGTGCTTGGTGCACTCTATGCAGTCATTGCCGCGCCTGTTTACGGCGTGGACGTCGTCGTTCAAGTTGAAAGCAGCGGCACCGATATGATGGGAGGGGCGGACGGCGGTCTGGTTGGCGGACTCAGCACGCTTTTCGATGTCAAGTCGACAGACGACGGCGAGATGGAGATTCTTCAATCCCGTCTTGTAACGGAATCGGTAGTCAAAGACAAACGTCTATATATTGATGCTCATCCTAACTATTTTCCGATCATCGGGAGCGCAATCGCTCGCCATAACAAGAAATTGTCGAAGCCCGGGTTGCTTGGGTTCGGCGGTTTTGCATGGGGACGTGAGAGCATTGTAGTATCGTCATTCGACGTGCCGCGGGACTTCTGGGAGGACCGGTTCACTATCACGACACTGACGGACGGGCGCTACCGCCTGTCGGGCAGCGACATCGAAAGCGACGCTACCGGTCAGGTTGGGGTGCCATTGCACGTGCGAACCATTGCCGGAGACGTGAATCTGCTAGTCGATCACATCGAAGCGCGTCCGAATTCAGAGTTCGTTGTCCGTCGATTTTCCCAGCAAAAGATCCTGACGCAACTTCAGAAAGATCTGGTCGTGACGGAGAAGGGCAAAGATCAGTCTGGCGTAATCGGCATGAAATACGAAAGCCTCGATCCGCTTCTCGGTGCAGGCGTGATCAATGAAATTGCCGACAACTACGTAAGGCAGAACGCCGATCGAAAGGCTGCTACTGCGGAAAAATCCCTGCAATTTCTGACTGCACAAGTGCCCCAGGTCGAAGGGCAACTGAGGGCCGTGGAAGATCGCCTGAATGCTTATCAGAACAAGCATCAAATTGTCGATTTGAGCGAGCAGGCGAACGCAATGCTCGGCCAGGCTGTCAGCGCACAGACTACGTTATTCGAGCTGGAGCAAAAACGAAAAGCGCTTGCGTCGGTATTGACGACGGAGCACCCGCAACTTGCCACGCTCGATCAGCAGATCGCGGCCGCGAGAGTCAACATCTCTTCGTTTGAGGGTGCGATATCGCGTTTGCCGGATGCTCAGCAAAATGTTGTGAGGCTTCGGCGCGACGTTACCGTTCAGACTGCAATCTATGTTGGTTTGCTGAACAGCATTCAGCAACTTCGTCTCGCGACGGCTAGCAAAATCGGCAACGTGCGCGTTATCGATCATGCGGTGGTTCCTGACGAGCCGGTGCGTCCAAAGCTGGCTCTGATCGTAGTGCTGGCGACGATCATTGGGCTGCTAGTGGGCACGTGCGTGGCCATTGCCAGAGCCGTGTTACATGGTGCAGTAACTGATCCGTCTGAGATCGAGAGAGATACCGAGCTGGAGGTGATTGCGACAATTCCGAAGAGCCGGGCTCAGAAAAAATTGGCCGTGGTCGGGACCCTTCAGTCCCGTTCCATTCTCTCTCTTTCACGCCCGAACGAGCCTGCAGTCGAGGCTCTACGCAGCCTTTGTACAGCAATGCAGTTCCTTCTTCTCGATAAGCCCAAGAACAATTTGGTATTGGTGACCGGACCGTCCAGCGATATCGGGAAGTCGTTCACTTCCGCTAACGTTGCAATACTTCTCGGGCAATTGAACAAGCGAGTGCTGTTGATCGATGGCGACTTGCGGCGTGGTCACCTTGCGAAGGATTTCGGCGTTCGTTCGCGCAGTGGTCTTTCCAACGTGCTCGGCGGCGAGATTGAGGTCAAAGACGCCATTGTTCGCGATGTGTCGCCGCACGTTGATTTTCTCCCTGCTGGTCCGCGAGTCGGCCAGCCAGTTGAGCTCCTCCAGTCGAACAGGCTGTCGACGCTGCTATCCGATTTCTCGCACCATTACGACCTGGTGCTTATCGACGCGCCGCCGCTGCTTCCGGTGACGGACGCAACAGTATTTGCTGCATTTTCCGGAACGATTCTGCTGGTGGCGCGTTCAGGTGTCACGAGTCTGGGCGAGATCCGGGAGTCGGTTAAGCGCATCGGTCGGGTCGGAGCGAAAGTCTCGGGCATTGTTTTCAACTGCTTCAGTCCTGGTCTGCGCTCGGCGCAGTACGGCAACTACGGCGCGTACGCATACGAGGGAGCCGAAACCGTAAAGGGCCTCAAACACGAGTGACCGAAATCATGGAAAAGGCGCCATCATTGTCGATGCAAAAGTCGGAGCGTAGTGACATGTCTCGCGCGAGTGGGGCCGCATGCGGAGCGATGAGTCTAGGCCGGAACTTTGCAGCGATGTTGTTTTGGCAGGTCGGAAGTTACCTTGTGCCGCTCGCTACGTTTCCATATCTAACCCGCACTCTGGGGCCATCGCAGTTTGGCGTTGTGAGCTACGTGATCGCGTTGACCGTATATGGAACTGCCTGGACCGAGTGGGGATTCAATCTGAGCGGACCGCGCATGGCCGCGCAGTCCCGCCAGGATCTGGCCGGGCTAAATGAACTCGTCTGGTCAATTGTCGGGGCGAAGGCGTTTCTCTGCGTGATTTCGTCCGCGGTCTTGTTTGCGGTCGTCCACTTTGATCGCGAGATGGGGGGATTGGGAGCGGCAGTCTGGATCGGCTGGCTGAGCGTTGTCGCGAACGTATTCACTTTCAACTGGCTCTTGCAAGGTCTCGAGCGCTTTACGCTGTTCGCGACGATTGCGCTCGTCGGACGATTTGCGACGCTGCCCTTGACCTTATGGTTGGTCACTTCGCCGAGTGACGTCAATGCCGCAGTAGGCATTCAGTCGGTCGCGTCCTTAATCGTCGCACTTGGTTCGATGTTGGTCGCTTACCAGCAGGGATTGCTGGCGGCCCCTCGATTCTGTTGGAGATGCATTCGCACACGGGTGGCTGAGAGCACGGATATGTTCATATCAACGGCATCGATCAGTTTGTTTAGCGCAACCAACGCGGTCATTCTGGGCAGCATATCGGGCCCGTATCAGGTAGGGTTGTATGTGGCGGCCGACAAGCTGAAGACTGTGGGAAATATGGTGCCGGCTCAGATTAACACGGTTTTGTACCCGCGCATCGCCTCCTGTTTCTCCCAGCAAGGACCGCACGATGTAAGGACGGCCGCGAAATTGACGGCTCTCGGCCTTCTCGCGACGGCGGCAACGACGGGTATTGGTTTGATTGCGTGTTTGTCGCTTTCAGACGTTCTCACCCGCATCGTCCTTGGGCGGAATTTTGTGGCGGCAGCGCCGATTCTAAACCTGCTGTGTGTGTCGACGTTCTTCGGAAACTTGGCATATTTTTTGGGTTTGCAGGTGCTCGTGCCGTTCGGCGCATCTGCACGGCGCGCGCGCGCGATGCTTGCAGCAGGCGTATTCAATGTCTTATTGGCGTCGCTTCTTGTGCCTCGCTTTGGCGCACACGGCGCGGCGTTCGCCTACTTGGCGGCGGAGGTAGCGTTGTTCGGTATCTATACGATATGGATCGTCCGCACTCCGGAGATGCGCGCTCACTTGATGCAGTTGAAAACGTTTTGAGACGGAATCATGTTTGATATTTACGTAATCTCGCTTCCGGGGTCGCCGCGTCGCGCTTTGATAGAACAAGCTTTGATGAATCGCGGCATCGAATATCGTTTCCACGAAGCGTTTGATGCACGTAGCCTTGATGCTGATAAGTGCGCTAAGCTGACTGATCCCGTGGAGGCAACGGTGCGTTACGGGCGCCCACTCAGCCGCGGTGAGATTGGATGCTTCTACAGTCATCGTTCGCTGTGGCCGAACATCGTGCGGTCGGGACGCGCTGCCGTCGTGCTGGAAGATGATGCAATGCTGGACGATGCTTTTTTTGAGTCCGTTTTACACACATCGGAGAGCGCTTTGTCGGCGCGAGCGGATCTTGTCTTGCTTGGTCGCTCAAAGCTTGCGCGTCGGAACGCGAAGAGAACATATGTGTACGAGCCACTGAAGCGCGCCGATCGTGTCGGTCGCTTGTTAATAGGCGTTCCATTCAAACAATGGACAAGCGGGTCGGTAGGTTACTGGATCAGTGCCGATGGTGCTCGAAAGGCGCTCGATCATACTGGCGGAGCAATAGCGAGACTCCTTGACGATTGGCCTTGGCATCGTGACCACGGTCATCTGCGTATCGCGGAGTTGCGACCTTACGTCGTGTGGGAGGCATTCGAGACGATGCCGAGTTCGATTGCGTCAAGTCGGGCCGCGCTGACGATGCGTCGGTCCGTCGCCTATGAGATCGCTCTTAAACCTCTGAGGATCATACGCACGGCGATTCGGTGGTTCTCAGTAGTATTGCTTATAGCGACCTCATCCCGCGAAAAGCTGTACCCACATCATGAATAGCCACGACCTGGCCTATGGACCTGGTCCAGTCCCCCAATTTTCGGAGACTAACTCCCGAGTTGCCGCCACACTTGCTTGGGCGGTCCTCATCATTGGTTTGGGGCTTTTTCCGATCGGCGATTTTCTGTCTGTGTACGCAGCCAAGGGGGCTGCGGCTCAGGGCGCTGACGCACGGATATCGCTGTTGTTGCGAGGCGTGACGATAGCCGGTCTTACCGCCTCGTTGATGTATGGGTTTCGGATAACCAGGACAGGGCTTTGGCGCGTGATCGCATTTGCATTTGTACTATGCGCGACGTTCGGCTCATATGTGTTGGGGGTGCTAGCGAAGAATGAGTTGCAGGAGCAGTTAATCTTTGTACTCAAAGTGTTTGCATTCTTTGTCTACCCCGCCGCGATGCGCATGCTGAGTGACCGACGCCTGCGGCAAGTCGAGTCTGTTGCCTTTGTGTCGCTAATGATTTATGGCCTGTCGATAGTAGTCGGCGCCGCATTGTCAATCGACATGTTTCTCAGCTATCAAGCCGACACTCACATTCGGTCTGGATATAAAGGCATCATTTACGCGCAAAACGAAGCGGCTGCTCTGGTTGTCGTGTCCATTGGCTTCGGCTATCTTCACGCGCTGCTGCGTGGCTGGTCGTGGCGCACCATACTGCTGATAGGATGCATGCTGGTTGCGGCCCCTCTGACTGGCACAAAAGGAGCAATTTTGGGCGCGCTCGCGGGGACGTGTGCATACTTCTACTCACGTTATAACGCGATCAAGGCGACATTTTTCGCGGCCCTCATACTGCTCGCTTTGGTGACGGTAGCGGCGTCTGCGTATTTTTTCTTACCAAAGGTTAGCGCGGCCGTTGACTTGAGTTTGCGTTATTTTCAGCATCAAGGTGGACGAATCGGTGACGAGAAGATTCTGACGCTTCTGCTATCGGGGCGGAATTTAAAATTTGCCAACGTGTGGGACGAAGTTCAGAAGAATAACTACATCGAATTGTTGACCGGCGGCCATCCAGTCGTTCGCTACATGGTGGAGATCGACATTCCAGATCTAGTACTGGCATTTGGTCTTCCTATCTTCTTGATATATTTCGGCGCGCTGGCCCAGAACTTCGCTCGCGGTGGTTCGGACCGTCAAGTTAGTCGCTTTACCCAGATCTTTTTCTGGATTGTCGTTGCGATGGCATCGACGGCAGGTCACGTCTTTGTGTCCGCCGTCATTGGTCCATACTTGGCATTGGTCGCGGTTATTTCACAGCGCGCAAGACGATCGCCGCGCGCATGCGGTCCCAGAGGATGACGGCCGACGGGCGTAGTGCTTGGCTCGATCCGGTTTAACTTTAGTTGTGATCGGATTGACTATTGTCGTTGAGCTTGGCGTTTTTGGGTTGTGACCTGTCAAGGAAGGAGCAACCACTCCGAATCTGCTGGTTTCCGCCAGCTACCGTCGAGGACCACCAGGACGAAATAGATGAATAGAAATTTTCCTTCGCTGGGCATGACGTTGTCGACGCTTGGACTGGTTTCGGTGTTTTTGGCGACCAACGCAATCGGCACGTCGAATGATACAGCCCCAAGCACGAGTGCGTATATTTCAGTCTATTCAACGGATTTGGGATCCGGCCTCGGAAGCTTGCTAATCCAGGCGGAGCAACCGGCTGACATCATGCTGGTGAATGATCCCGCAGTCGCGGGGCGCCGTGCGATTCGTGTGCAAGTCCACAAAAGTGACGATTTTTCGAAAGTAGCAAATGGTTCGCCGCGCAGCGAATTCACGTTGCCTCGAGATTTTCATATGGCCCCGGGCGAGGAATATCTGATTCGCTGGCGAACTTATCTTCCGCGTGATTTCGCATTTGATCGACAGCAGATGGAGATCATCACGCAAATCCACCAAAGTGGATCGAGGGGGTCGCCGCCGTTCATGCTGACCTTGCTCGGTATGGACTATACGCTTTCCGTGCGCGGGGGAGGAAATACGGAACACGGGTCAGGTGTCCGCCTTTGTTATGCACGCGACGATCTAGATAGGTGGGTGAATTGGACTCTGCAATATACGCCGGATGCCAGCGGTCGCGAGGCGGTTACGCGCCTCTGGAAAGACGGGAAACTCGTATTCAACGGCAACGGGTTGGCAAATGCATATCCAGGGGACCAATTCGCCTATCTGAAGTTCGGAGTCTACAAACCTGGTTGGTTGCGTCAGCCTTCAGACGTCAATGCAGTTGAGCTCTATTTCGGAGATTTATCCGTTTTTGCAAAAACGGTTAGGCGGTAGGTGCGTGGAGCAGGGTACATGCGTCCAACCACGGCGGAAAGTGTGGCGGATCAGATCAACCCGGGTTGTCATGCGGGTTGTCCGGGCAGGCGACATGCACGATGCGCGGCGTAATCTGTTCCTTTGGCGCCGATGTGCTGCCGTTCGTGTGGTCGCGATCAGCAGTAATGTCGATCTGGCCGTAACGGTGGTCGATGCTGTAGCTTGATATCCAACGCGCGACGATAAACCTGTTGAATCAGAGGACTTCGCTCAATCAAGCGCCCGCGAGAGTCTTGCAAACAACCCATTCTGCTCGATCCACTCCGCGTACTCCCGATACTCCGGATCATTCATCAAATGCCTTTCTTCAGTCTTGGCCCGAATGAAATACAGCATATTGACCGCAAGCAACGCCGCACAATGCGTCACCGCAACCTTCCACCCCAG
>NZ_JARESX010000113.1:0-17284 GCF_046026435.1 Paraburkholderia sp. RL17-381-BIF-C
GGGCCTGGGGGGGGGGGGGGGGGGCCATTGGGGGGGGGGGGCGCGACCGCCAGCGCCCGCAATGCCGCCCGATCCACCTTGCCGTTGGCAGTCACGGGCAACGCGGCGACCTGCTGCAACACCGCCGGCACCATGTAATCCGGCAGGCTCACGCTCAACGCCGCGCGCAACGAGGCTTCGTCAAAACGCGCTCCGCTCGTCATCGCAACGAACGACGCCAGACGCAAACGCCCGTCATGCTCCACGGCAAGCGTTTCGGCCTGAGCGACGCCTTCGAGCACGCGCAGCGCCGCGCTGACCTCGCCCGGCTCGACACGGTAGCCGCGAATCTTCACCTGGTCGTCGAGCCGACCCAGAAAATCCAGTCGACGATCGGCGCGCAGTCTGACACGGTCGCCGGTTCGATAGAGTCGCTCGCCTGGCACGAAAGGATTCGGTACAAAACGCTCGGCGGTTGCGGCAGGACGACCCAGATAGCCGCGCGCCAAACCCGGGCCGCCAAGATACAACTCTCCGATTGCGCCTGGCGGCACGCTCGCGCCGCTGCTGTCGAGCACACACGCGTAGGCGTTCGGCAACGGCAGACCGAGCGGCACGGCGTGTGCCGCTTGCGTGCTCGGCGCGCGCAATGCCGCTTGCTCCGGCGCGGACGTATCGCACGTCAATGCGCCTACGGTTGCTTCAGTCGGGCCATAGTGATTGATGACGCGGCAGGCCGGTTTGAGCGCAGCGATCCGCTGGACCAGCGACCACGGCAGCGTTTCGCCACCCGTCACCAGCGCGTGTGCGGGCAGCACGTCGGCGGGATGCTGCGCGTCGAGCAGCGCGTGCAAGTGGCTCGGCACGATCTTGAGAATACCGACATTGCGCCTGCGCATTTCGTGGGCGAAGCGATCGGGATCGAACGCGCATTGCGCGGGCAACAGGTGCAGCGTACGGCCCGAGCACAGCGCGCCGAATAGCGTCGTGTGGCCGAGGTCGGCCGCGACGGTGGAGACCATCGCCATCGAAGCGTTCGCGGCGAACGCGAGTTCGTCCAGCATGCCTTCGACATAATCAGCCAGCGCACCGTGCGAAATCACGACGCCCTTGGGCGTGCCGGTCGAGCCTGAGGTGAAGATCAGGTAGGCGGCTTGATCGGCCAACGGTGGCATGTGCGAAGCGATCGAGTCATCCACGCTCGCTGGCGATGCAGCTTGCGTGAGCGCATCGAAGTCGAGCGCGGCCGCGCCGCTTAACGTGGTGACCGCTTGACCGGCTGTCAAAATCCAGCGCGCGCCACAGGTATCGACAGACGTAGTCAAGCGTTCATCCGGCGCCGCGGGATCGAGCGGCACAACGTACGCGCCGGACTTCATCACGCCGATCAGCGCGACCACAAAGCGCACCGAGCGCTCGATACACACCGCCACCGCCTGTTCAGCGCCAACCTCACGCTGCCGCAAAGCAAATGCGATTCGGTCGGACGCCGCGTCGAGTTCGGCATACGTGAGTTGCTGATCGACATCCGCGAGTGCCACACCATGCGGCGTTTCACGGACATAGCGCGCGAACAGCGCGAGCACGTTGTTAGCCGCCGGTTGAAATTCGCGTCCGCGTCGCGCGGATCGATATTCGGCGCTATCCGCACAATCCAGTTCAGCAATCGCGCACTGAGGATCGCGCACGGCATCCGCGACGAGCGCGGCGTAGCTATGGAGCCACGCGCGAGCGGTCGCTTCGTCGATACCGTCGAGCGCGTACGCCGCGACCAGTTCGATGCCGCGCGGATCGTCGGTGAAATCGAGCGCGTAATCGAAGCGGGCGGCGAGATCCAGACCCGGCGACATGCGCACCGAGGCGCCCGGCAATTCAGCCGTCAACTCCAGATCGAACTGCTGCGCGAACTTGACCTTCAGCCACGCATCGCCGCGCCGCACCGGCGGCTTGACGGCGTCGAGCACCTGATCGAAGGGCACATCCTGATGCGCGAACGCATTGAACGTGGAAAGGCGCACGCCGTCGAGCAACGCGGCGAACGATTGGTCCGGCGCGACACGCGTTCGTAGCGCAAGCGTGTTGAGGAAGAGACCCACCAGCGGCACGGTCTCCGCCCGCTGCCGATGCGCGATCGGCGCGGCCACGACGACATCGGTTGCGCCGGTCAAACGATAGAGCCACGCGTCGAAAGCGGCGAGCAGCACCGTGAACGGGGTCGCCCGCGCGCGTCGCGCCGTCTCGCGCACGGCTTCGGAAAGTGCTGCGGGTAAACGCAGCGCGAGACGGCCGCCACGATAGTCGTGTTCCGGTGAGCGCGGCCGGTCGAGCGGCAACGCGAGTGGTTCGGGTGCATCGCTCAGCGCATCGCGCCAGTACGCCAATTGCCGTGCGCCTTCGCCCGCGGCAAGCCAGTCGCGTTGCCATTGCGCGTAGTCGGCGTACTGCACCGTCAGTGCGGGCAACTGCGGCTCGCTTCCCATCGCGAAGGCGGTGTAGGCTGTTCGCAGTTCGTCGAAGGCACAGCGTGAGCTCCAGCCGTCGCTGATCGAATGATGCGTGGTCAACAGGAAACGCTGCGTGTTGTCGGTTAGCGTGACAAGCGCGGCGCGCACCAATGGCCCTTTCGATAGATCGAAGGCCGCGCCAACGTGCTGTCCCGTGAACGCCGCCAATCGCGCAACGCGTTCGACCTCACTCTCGGCGCGCAAATCAATGTGCGCAATCGGCACCGGCAAGCGTGCGTGAATGCGTTGCACGACGACCCCATCATCGGACTCGACCAGCGTGGTTCGCCATGCCTGATGACGTGCGATGACACAGTCGAGCGCGCGTTGCAGCGTGCCAAACTCGAGTGCACCCCGCACATCCCATTGCACGGCGACGTGATACGCCGCGCCTGCGTCCTGCGTTTGCGCGAGCACCCAGAAGCGCTGTTGCGCGAACGAGGCCGCACGGTCGACGAACGGCGCGTCAGCGGTATGCACAACGTTAATCGAATGCGAACCTGCTGCTGCTTCAGGCTCGCTCTCGTCGATCAGACGCGCCAGCGCTTCGAGCGGTTGATCGGCGAACAACGCATCGAGCCGCAAATTCACGCGCCACTCGATACGAATCGCCGCTTGCAATTGCATCGCCGTGAGCGAATCGCCACCGCAAGCGAAGAATCGATCCGTGCAGCCAATCGGCGCCGCGCCGTTCAACAGCGCTTGCCAAAGCACCGCCAGGCGCGTTTCAGTGGCGGTGCGAGGCGCGACATGATGCGCATCGGCCACAACCGGCATCGCAGCAACGAAGTCGCGCAAGGCGGCGCGATCGAGCTTGCCATTCAGCGTATAAGGCAAACGCTCGAAGCGCGCGATGCGCTGCGGCATCCACGCCTGAGGCAAATGCGCGGCGAGATGCGCTTGCAGTGCGGCATCGTCGAGTGCGTCGTCGCGCAGCACCACGCAGGCGATCAATTGCGTCCGGCCGCCTGCAGTTTCGGCCAGCACGCCCGCATCGGCCACCGCCGGATGCGTCAGCAGGCAGGCCGCGATTTCGCCGGGCTCGACGCGCACGCCGCGCACCTGAACCTGATCGTCGATGCGGCCGAGATAACCGAACGAGCCGTCGTCACGTTCGCGTGCGAGGTCGCCGGTGCGGTAAATCCGTTCGCCCGGTGCGCCGTGCGGGTCCGGCAAGAAGCGTTCCGCCGTCAGCGCCGCACGGCCGTGATAGCCGCGTGCGAGACACACGCCGCCGAGCAACAATTCGCCGGCCTCGCCCCGTTGCGCCGAGCCATCGACACGCGCCACGCGCCGCCCGATCGGCCAGCCTATCGGCAGCGATGCAAAACCATTGCCGTCTTCTAGCGCCGGCGTCACACCCGGATCGACGGGCCACAGCATCGGCGAGATCACCGCCTCCGTCGGTCCATACCCATTGACGAGACGCACCGACGGAAATACGCGGCGAATCTCGTCGAAACTGTCTTGCGACATCGCTTCGCCGCCGAACAGCAGCGTGCGCAGCGAAGGCGGCACGCCTAGACGCTCGCAAACGTTCGCGAATTCGCGCACATAAGCGGGCGGCAGCGTCGTATTGGTGATGTTTTCGCGCAGCATGAACGCGTGCGTGGTCTCCGGCGCGAACGGCGGTGGATCGCTGATCACCACGCTGCCGCCGACGGCAAGCGGTACTAGCCACGCTTCGATGGAGACGTCGAAATTGACCGAAGCAAAATGCAGCACACGGTCGGCGGCGCTGATCGGCAACGAGCCTGCGAGCGCTTCGCCGTGCGCGGCGAGCGGACCGTGCTCGACAGCCACCGCCTTCGGCGTGCCTGTCGAGCCGGACGTGTAAATCATGTAGGCCGCCGCGCGCGGATGCACCGGCGTGTCTTGGTCGTCGAAATATGGCGCTGCCGTGTCTGCCGTGTCTGCCGTGTCTGCCGTAGCAACGCTTGCCACGTCGAAACATTGAACGAAACGCGCGCGCATTGCCGCATCAGCAGAACCGTCGACGATGCCGTGCATGAGCCCAGCATCCCGCGCGACCCAATCGAGGCGCGCCGGCGGATGACGCGGATCGAGCGCGACGAACACGCCGCCCGCCTTCAATACAGCCAGCAACGCCACGAACAGATCGCAGCAACGCGCAACGCACACGCCGACGCGCACTTCAGTCGTCACGCCCGCGGCGCGCAGTCGCGCGGCAAGACGCGCCGCGCGACTATCCAGTTCCCCGCGCGTCAAGCGCACAGTGTACGGCGTGAATGACGCCAGTGCGGGCGCAGCGGGATCGATGCGCGCCATGGCGCGGATCTGGTGGTGCAACGCAATCGGGAAGCTCGTCATGGGCATGAAATCCGTTAGAACCGGCCGCTTCGGCCAAGTCGCCGGCCGCAATGGGCCGCTTCATTGGTGTGACGATCCGCGATCGCAAATCTTTACCGCGCATGGCGTTTTATTTGGACTGCATCATTTCGTCGTGGCAGATCGCTGCGCACGGTAAATGTTTGCTTCGCCCATTCGTCTATCAGGCGAGGGGCGACTCTTCGCGCCCCGCTGAATGGCCGCATGCACGCATGCGCTGCGATTTACCGATCCATTGCGACCCACTGCGACACCTTGCCGATGACCGCTGCCAACGAGCGCTATGACGCGCCACCCTCGTCTTCTTCCTCTCCCTCCAGTTCCGCGGCTAAGCCCGCCATGCGCCTGATCGTGGCGCTGCTCAAGCGCTCTCGCGGCTCGTTCGCGATCGCGTTGAGCGCCTGCGTGCTGAACGGCATCGCCAGTGTGCTGCTAGTCGCGACCTTGAGCCGCGCGCTGTCGCAAGCGGGCGCCGCCGATATGTCGCTCGCCATGCGTTTCGCGTTGTGCGCGGTGGTCGCGCTCGTTACGCGTGTCATCACCGGCGTGCTGTTCGCGCGGCTTTCGCAAGACACCATGGCGCAGTTGCGCGAACACGTCGCGCGGCGTGTGGCCGAAGCCGAGTTGCGCGATGTCGAGCGGATCGGCGCGGCGCCCGTTCAATCCGTGCTGACCGACGACGCCACCAACGTCTCGATGCTGTTCTTCGCGTTGCCCAATCTCGTGATGCACGGCTCGATCGTGTTCGGTTGCCTGGGTTATCTCGCGTGGCTATCGTGGCCGGTCTGCCTGCTCGCGCTCGCCGCGATCCTGGTCGGCTCGCTCGGCTATCACGCCGGCGATAAGCGCGCGATCGCCTCGCTCGAAGCCGCGGGCCGCTCTCAGGACAAGCTGTTCGGCTACCTCGGCGCGCTCTTCACCGGCGCGAAGGAACTGAAGCTGCACCAGGCGCGTTCGCGTCAATTCGTGGACGGCCAGCTCGGCTCCGCGATCGACGAAGTACGCGATCATCGGCGCCGGGCGTTCAGCGCCTATGCGGTCGGGGTCGGCTGGATCGTGTTCCTGTTCTACGTGTTTCTCGGCGTCGCGGCGTTCTGGCCGGCGCTCGGCGTGCATGCCGACGCGCCGTCCGCCTCGGGCTACGTGGTCGTGTTCCTGTTCATGCTGCTGCCGCTGGACGGCCTGCTCAACAATGTGCCGACGCTGAACGCCGCGCGCGTCTCGCTCGATCGCATCGAGAAAGTGATGGGTGAATTCGGCGCGCTGCGCATCTCGCCGCCGCCCGACGAAAACGCTTCGCATGCGCCGTATCGCACGCTTACGCTCAGCAATGTCACACACTCGTACTTCCACGAGCGCGATGAGCGGATGTTCCGCGTCGGGCCGGTCAATCTGACCTTCAGGCCGGGCGAACTGGTATTTATCGTCGGCGGCAACGGCAGTGGCAAGACCACGCTCGCAAAAGTGCTGACCGGCCTCTACGAACCCGAAGACGGCACGATAGAACTGGACGGCAAGCCAGTCGGCTTTGCGGAACGCGCCGCATATCGCCAGCGTTTCACCGCCGTGTTCAACGATTTTCATCTTTTCGACGCGCTGCTCGGCATCGTCGATCCGAACGACGCCTCGCGCGCGCAGGAGGATGCCCGAGCCAACGCGCTGGTCGCGAAGCTCGCGCTCGATCACAAGGTGCAGGTCGTGAACGGCGCATTCTCCACACGAGCGCTTTCCACGGGACAGCGCAAACGCCTCGCTCTGGTGGTCGCGTATCTGGAAGACCGGCCGTTTTATCTGTTCGACGAATGGGCGGCGGATCAGGATCCGCAATTCAAAGCAGTGTTCTATGAGCAACTGTTGCCGGAGTTGCGTTCACGCGGCAAGACAGTGCTGGTGATCAGTCACGACGACCGTTACTTCCATCTCGCGGACCGGGTGTTGAAGCTGGAGAACGGCAGTATCGTCAGCGAGACGCATGGTTCGGCACAGGCGGTGCTGAGCCCGGCAGCGGCCAACGGTACGATGGGATGATGAAGTGAGAGATCTGCAAGCAGAGCGCTGTTTTTTCTGCGCTCCGCTTGCTGGAGCGCGGGTCGCTTACTTCTTTACTGCGGGCTTCGGCAAGGACAACAGCACGTCCGTCATCGTATCGGCGAGCCGCAACGCCGACATCGGTCCACCAAATCCCCAGATATTGCGCTCGACAAGCCCAACGCGCCCCGAACTTCGAGCCGGCACGAAACGCCAGATCGGCGAATCGAGTTTGGTGGCGAGCGGGACATCTTTTCCAGTCGCACTGACGAACAGCACGGTCAGCGCCGGCTTCTTCAATAGATCTTCCGAACTCACGTATGCGGTGCCTTCGCGAGTCGCTTCGGCGGGCCACGGATCGAGTCCGAGCGCCTGCGCGACACCCGCCGCCGTGCTGTTGCCCGTGAACGCCCAATAGCGGTCCGGCAAGCCCAATTCCTGCAACCAGGCCACCTGTTCGCCACGGCGGCCGGCTTCGGCAAGGCGCTGGGCGTCGCGGGCGAACCCGGCATCGACCTTCGCCTCGACCGCACGCGCCGCCTCTTCGCGTCCGGTCAGGCAACCGATGGTGCGCAGAATCTTGCGGCTCCAATCGAGTTGCGTGACGTGGGCGCCGTCTTCGGTGAAGTTCGGGCCGTATTTGAACAGTACAGTCGGCGCGATGCGTTCCAGTGCCGCAAAGATCGGCGCATGGCGCAAACCGACGCCGAGGATAAGATCGGGTTTGGCTGCTGCGATCGCTTCGAGGCTCGGCTCCTGCCGTGTACCGATGTCGGGCACCGACGCGAGACGTGCATTGTCGTAGCCGATCCACACCGGGTAGTACTCGGGATCGGCCATGCCGACCGGCGTGATGCCGACTGCCGCGAGGTCTTCGGCGAACATGAATTCGAGCACGACGATACGCTTTGGCTGTGCGGGCAATGTCGGACTCGATTGCGAAACGATCGGATTGTCGGCCAGCGGCGTGCAGGCTTCCTGCGGTGTTTTCGGGTTGGCCACGCGAGTTGCGAGGCCTGTTTTCGTTGCGGCCGCGGCAGTGCTAGTGCTTTGTGCGAACACATACGAGTTGGAAAACAACGTTGCCGCCACAGCGGCGGTCACGCAAAGCTGCCTGAAACGCGGGATTTTATTCGCATGACGTGGCTTGGGCGCCGATGACGCCACCCTCGTCATCTTGACGCGGTCTGCAATGCGATCTCCGCATCGCTCATTGTCAATAGCAGGGGGCAGCGTCCGCACAGTTGCGTCTCTCCGGGAATTTCATAACGTACACAGCACACACGCCGTGCGCTGAACGGGTTCGGCAGACTGGCGGCGCGCGGCTTTGCCTGACGCACCGGCAAACGCAGCGGATTGGCCTCGCCATTGGTACCGAGCGGACCGAACAGCCATGCCATGTCGTCGCTCAAATCGAATTGCGGCGCGCACTGTTCGAACAGGTAGTCCAGCAGATTGCCTGCGTTGCTCCACAAAACGCGCGGCGCGATTCGAGTCAGCGCACACAGTGTCTCGATCACCGCATTCAAGTGCTCGACGAGCGGCGCATATCGGCGAGCAGGTTCACATTCGACGGGCTGCAGTGCATCGCATGCGAAATACGCGGCGATGGGAAGGCCGTCGCGCAGCACGACATGCGTTTTATCCGGCGACATGACGAGCGGCCTGCGCAGCAACGCCGCCGCGACGAATCCGGCGGTCGCGGTGAAACCGAAGTAGTACTTGGTCCATTGCGACAGCAACGCGCGTGCATGCGTTTCGCGCTCGCCGCCGTATAGCGTGACCATCGCATCGAGCAATTCCGCGCGATGGTTGGCCAGTTCACTAACAGGGATCACAGTCAGCCTTGCGGTTGGGCCAACGGCGAGTGCGGGTTCATCGACCGCGTTCGGCGTACCGAGCCACACATGCTCGAGATAATGCGCGATCGACTCCGGCGCGAAGCGCGCAAAGCAGCGCGCTCGCTCATCGTGGACAGGTTGCCGCATCACCGTTTGCCCCGCTTCTCGCGACGCGCCTCCACGATCAAAAGCGCAAGCAGATAAGGCGCACCGATCAATGCGGTCAGCACACCAGCGGGAATTTCGCGCGGTGCCAGCAACGTGCGCGCGGCGATATCGGCCACGACCAGCACCAGTGCGCCGCACGCCGCAGCCAGCCATAAGCGCGTGCGATGAGCACGCGCGCCGAGCATCGACGCCAGATGCGGCGCCATCAATCCGATGAAACCAACCGGCCCCACCGCGGCCACCGCCGCGCACGCTGCGAGCGTCGCCACGGTCAGCACCAGCGGGCGCAGCACGCCAATCGGCAAACCGAGCGAGGCGGCCTGATCGTCGCCTAGGGCAAGCAGATCGAGCGGACGCGCGAGCAGCGCGAACACCGGCACGGACAGCACGCACCACGGCAGCAGCGTGGTCACTTCGCCCCAACTGCGCCCGTACGTGCCACCGACCAGCCACACCACGAAGCGCGCGGGCTGCACGCTTTGCTGGGTGATGAGCCATTGCGACAGCGTCGTCCACAGCGTGCCGATCACGATGCCCGTGAGCGCAACCGCGAGCGGCGCATAGCGATGCCGGCGATTCAGCACGAGCGTCAAGGCCAACGTGATGCCGCCGCCCGCAAGCGACGCGACGGCCAGCGTCGAATGTGCCGCGAGCGGCCACATGACGAGCGCCGCGAGCGTTGCGAGTCCCGCGCCTTGCGTCACACCCAGCACTTCCGGACCGGCTAGCGGATTGCGCACGATGCTTTGCATCAGTACGCCGCTCGCGGCGAGCAGCGCCCCCGCCAGCAATGCGCAGATAAGGCGCGGCAGACGCAGATCGAGCAGCATTCTCGCCAGCTCGTCGCGGTGATCGAAGGCGGCGAGCCAACGTTGCACGCCGATCGTCGTTGGACCGAACGAAGCGCCCGCACACACGATCGCGATAGCGAGCAGCGCCAATATGCTTGCCGTCAGCGGCCAGGGCCACCTATCAATCATGCGCACGAGGCGCGTGCCAGTTCGTGCGACGGCGCGGTCGTGAGCGGCATGCAACGCGCCCGACCACGCGGCGCCGCTACGGATCATCGCCAGCATCAAAGGCGTGCCGACGAAGGCAATCGCGACGCCGGTCGAAAGGGTTGCGTCGAGATCGAGCGCCTGCACGGCGCTATCGGTGACGAGCACCAGCGCGCCGCCGACCAGCGCGGACAAGGGTACGAGCGCGGCCAGCCTCGAAGACTTCGCGCCGCGTATCTGCCGCAGCAGATTGGGTGCGATCAGACCAACATACGAGAGCGGTCCGGCGACACTGACCGCGACGCTCGCGAAACCCACCGCCACCACCATCGCCGCGAGCCGCGTGGCATCCACGCGAACGCCGGCCGCCGCGGCGGCATCGTCGCCGAGGGCGAGCGGATCGAGCGGGCGAAGCACGAACGGCAACGCGATCAGCGGCAACACGAGCCAGGTTGCCGCGATCTTCAACCCGGCCGCGCCAGGTTGATACAGACTGCCGCTCGCCCACAACGACACGCCGACGATGCTCTGCTCGAAGAACGCAAGAATCAGCGTGGTCAGCGCGGAGAACAGCAGCATGCAGACGCTGCCGGCAAGAACGAGCCGCAACGGCGTCGCGCGCCAGCCGCCCGCGGCCGCGGCCACGCACGCCGCCGCGCCGAGACCGCATGCGAACAGCAGCGGCACGGATGCCACGCCGGCCAGCGACGGCACCAGCATCGCGGCGAGCAAGCCGAGCTGCGCGCCGCCGGTAATGCCGAGAAGATCCGGCGAAGCCAGCGGATTGCGCGTCAGCGACTGGAACAACGTGCCCGCCACTGCAAGGCAGCCGCCTGCCACCAGCGCCGCGAGAATGCGCGGCTCACTCAGGTCGAACAGCAGAATGCCGGCGAGCTGCGCGGCGTCGCTGCCTACCGGCGCGGAGAACCATGCGCGAAAACCGGGCGCGACACGCATCACAGACACGACGACGATCAACGCGACTAGTGCGGCGGCGATCGTGGTGACGCGGCTTTTGACGGGCGCACGGTAGCTGTTGAGCGCCGGCGCATTGCGGCGCATGCGTTTGCGCGCTGCCAGCGTCGTCATGCGGCGAGGTCCTTGCTCGTGGCTTCTTCAGGAAGCGAGGCGGAGGCGCTGGCGATACCCACTGCATCGCCGTCATACGCCGGCACGCACATCGGCGCGCCCGTTTGCGGATGCGCGATCTTGAGCATCGGCACACTGAAGGTTTCGTTCAGGTGGCGCGGGTCGAGCATCGCATCGGGCGACCCTTGCGCAACGATGCGGCCGGCGCGCATCAGCACGATTTCGTCGCTATAGGCCGCCGCCTGGTTAAGATCATGGAGCACCCACACGATCGTGAGGCCGCGCGTTCGATTCAATCGGCGCAATTCGCGCAGAATGTCCAGTTGATGATGGATGTCGAGATACGTAGTCGGCTCGTCGAGCAGCACGATCGGCGCCTGCTGTGCCAACGCCATCGCAATCCACGCGCGTTGCCTTTCGCCGCCCGAGAGCGCGGCGACGTCACGCGCGGCGTCGGCCGCGAGTCCGCTGGTCGCGAGCGCCTCGTCGATCGCCGCGTGGTCGGCGCGCGACAGTCCGCGCAGCCAGCCGCCGTGCGCGTACCGGCCGTACGCGACCAACTCGCGTACGGTGAGGCCCGAAGGAATCTGGTTGAACTGCGCGAGCATGGTGAGCGTGCGGGCGAGTACACGGCGCCCGTGCGAAGCGAGCGGCACGCCGTTGACATCGACACTGCCGGACAAGGCCGGTTGCAAACCGGCGAGCGTGCGCAACAGCGTGCTTTTGCCGCAGCCGTTCGGCCCGCACAACGCCGTGACGCGGCCGGCCGCGATGTTCAGGTTCAGACCGTGGAGCACGAGGTGATCGCGATAGCCGACCGTCAGCGAATGCGCCGCGAGCGCCACGCCCTGCGATTCCGTCATTGCGCGGCCATCCGTTTTTCGCCTTCGGCTTCGCTATAGCTTCGGGCCATCGCCACCACGACTTTGCGTGGCCCTTCGAACGGATCGCGAGCATGCGCGGTGAGCATGTTGTCGAGCATCAGCACGTCGCCGGTCAGCCACGGAAACACGATACGTTGCTGATCGAGCACGCCGCGGATCTCAGCGAGTGCGTCCGCTTCGAGCGCTTCACCGTCGCCGTAATAGACGTTGCGCGGCACGTTTTCCAGGCCGACTGAGTCGATCAACGCCTCCTGCATGTCTTCATCGAGCGACGAAAGGTGGAACAGGTTCGCCTGATTGAACCAGACGTGCTCGCCCGTGCGTGGATGACGCGCTACCGCCTGGCAACGCTCGCGCGTGCGCAGCAGCAGTTCGCCGTCTTCGCTATCGCGCCATTCGCACTCGATGCCACGCGCGCGGCAAATCTGCTCGACCGTGCGTGGGTCGTCCGTACCGAACGCCTGCTCCCAGGGCAGATCGAGCCCTTGCCCGAAATTGCGCACATAGAGCAGTTCACGCTTCGTAAAGCGCTCGACTAGCGACGGATCGAGCACACGGTAGATCGCACGGCTATCGGCGATCGGCGTCGCGCCGCCTGAGCGTGCAGCCAGCGCGCAGTGAAACCAGATACGCAACGGCCATTCGCGCGTGTACGACTGTTCGTTATGCAAAGGAATCGAGCGATGCGGCGGATATTCCGTCGACGTGTAAACCGCGCCCTCCACTTGGCTGCGCGGCGTCGATGCGAATTCATAGCCGATCAGCGGATGTCCGAACGATCCCGCGAAACGTTGAAACGCGTCGATCGAGCCCACGTGAAAACCGGTGAACAGAACACCGCCCGCGCGCTCAAGGGTGTCGTCGACTATCACGCGCAGCAGCGGCGCCGCTTCCTCCAATGAAATCGCTGCGCCCGCGCGTGGCGAGACGATAGTCGGCAGGCCGGGCTCGATCGATAGGTCGGCGAGCGTGGGCAGTGGCATCGAAAGCATGGTCATACTCTGAATCCTTTTGCTGAAGCGGCGTGGCCGGGAGCATGCCCGAGGCTGCCAGATTTCACTGCGCGCGCTTTACGCCGTTCCGTCCATGTGGCGGCACAAGCTGGCAGGACGCATGTCAGTCCATACCGTCTCGATGTGCGCGAGGCATTCGGCTTTCGGACCACTCACGCCCACTTCGCGCCAGCCGGCCGGCACGTCGCGGAATGTGGGCCAGATCGAGTACTGCTCTTCGTCGTTGATGACGACCGTGTAGGCGAGGTCGTCCGCCTCTTCTGCTGCCGTGCTGGAGGTCTGCTGTGCTTGCGTCATGATGAAAGGCTCAGTCGATGAAAGGTCAAAATGCGCCCGGACAGTGCGCTCGCATGTCCCGGCACAGCGGTGTCCGCGTGTTGCGCGCGCACCGCTTCTATTCAGTTGACGTTTGGAGTGCGCGCTTTTTTACCGCCGACGCGCGCGGCCACTGCAAAACGCGGGACCCGCCTCGCCGCGATTGCAGGCGTCGAGGCAATCGGCGCAATGCTTCTCGGCGTCGCGCACCATGAAATGCACGAGCGTCTGCGAGACGTCGAGTGCGCGCGCCGTGCTTTGCAGCGTTTCTTCGCGCAGACGCACCATTTCGAATGCGGCGCGACTGCGCGGCGGCAGTTGCTCGAGCGCGTTGTAGACGTGCCGCAGCGTGTCCCTTACGAGCAGCGCGGCTTCCGGCGAGGGTTCCGGCGATGGCACGTGCAGGCCGTCGTCTTCGTCGGCGTGATAGGTGTTTTCGAGGCTCTGGCGGCGAAAGGCGTCGATCGACGCGTTGCGCACCATGCGCGTGACGTAGGCGACCGGTTGCCGCACCGCGTCCTGATCCGGAAAGTCGACCAGCTTGATGAAGACGTCGTGCACCACGTCTTCCGCGAGACTCGCGCAACCCACGAAACCGCGCGCCAGATTGACGAGCATTGGTCGGTGCTCGATTAGCACGTCGAGCAGCGTGCCCTTCTCCCAATTCACCGGGCGCGGGTGGGCGCGAGTGCGGCGCGAGACGGGGGGACAGGCGCCTCCGGCGCTGAGAACCGCTATAGGCATCGCTGTTGAAGGCTCTCGCCGGACAAGCACCTCAGCCATAGATTCGCTCCGTTTTGTCAAAGGACAGGGCGCCAATCTAACGTAAACGCGAATCATTCTCAATCAAGATTGGGAATGACCTTACAGTTTTCGATAGTTTTGTATGTTGATTCGGGGGGCATAGCCGGGGTGGGCGACGGTCGTTGCTTCTGGCCAGCGGCAGCTTTGATTGTTTTAGGTATCCGTATGATTTTTTTCAGGTGTATCGAAGGGGATCGAACGTGGTGAGCGTTGGCTGCGTGATCGATTGACGGCAGTTTGCACTGTTACGTTAGGCTGCGGCGTTACGTAGCACGCAAGCGGAACATGATTTTGTCGAGTTGAATAAAATGCTTTTTTTGCAGTTTATATTTCATATATCTCAATATAATTCGATATATATTCTGTTTATTATCAATGTTGCAGCACAACAGACCTTGGCGTGCATCTTGCAAGAATGTCCCTATCAACAGTCGTTCTACGGGGACATCATGAAGAAACTTGCCGGTCGGACAGCCATCGCTGTTGCGACATCCACATTACTCGCGCTCTACGGTTGCGGATCGACACTTCATACCCCAAGTATCGGTGGGGGCGGACTGGGGGGCACTTCGGGCACTTCCTCGGGCACTTCCTCGGGTACTTCGGGTACGTCTGGCACTTCGGGTACGTCGGGTACGTCGGGTACTTCCGGTACGTCTGGCACTTCGGGTACGTCGGGTACTTCCGGTATTTCCGGTACTTCCGGTACTTCCGGTACTTCCGGTACTTCCGGTACTTCGGGTACTTCGGGCACTTCGGGTACTTCGGGTACTTCGGGCACTTCGGGTACTTCCGGTACCTCGGGTACCTCGGGTACGTCGGGTACGTCGGGTACCTCGGGTACCTCGGGTACGTCGGGCACCTCGGGTACTTCCGGCACCTCCGGCACCTCCGGCACCTCGGGTACTTCCGGCACCTCCGGCACCTCCGGTACCTCGGGCACTTCCGGCACCTCGGGTACTTCTTCCACCCCCATCGGCACTGTCGTCACCCAAGCTAGCAATCTCATCACGGCCGTCGGCACCACAGTCGCCGATACCGGCACCAAGGTCACGGGCACGTCGATTCCTGGCGTGAACGGGGCAACGACCGCCGGCGTCGGCACCGCTCTCACCGACCTCGGCAACGGCGTGAAGGTGCTGGGTAACGGCACCGCCGCTGGCCTCGGCACCCTGGGCAGCGCGGCCAATCCGCTCAGTCCGACGCTGAACTCCACCACGGGCGTCATCTCGAATGCCGGTGCTGCCGTCACCGCACTTGGCGGTGCGGTGTCGAGTCTCTCGAGCGGCCCGCTCAAACCGCTTTCTCCGGTGACTTCGACGCTCGGCAGCATCGTCGATGGCGTGGGCAGCGGTGTCGGCTCTGTCGGAGCGGGATTGAACACCACGCTCTCCAGCGCGCCGGTCCAGCAACTCGAGACGGGACTCAGTTCCGCGATTAACCCGATCACCCTAGCCGTCTCCAACACGACGCAGACCATCGGCAACGCGACGGGCCTCGGCACGCCGCTGGACAAGCTGCTTGGCACGCTCGGCAACGGACTCAATGCGGCCGGGGTAAAAGTGTCGGGAGCCACGGGTGATCAGGTCGGCAAAGATGTCGGCGGAATCGTGAGCCAATTGGGTAACACCGTCACGAGTGCGGCCGGATTGCTCACTGGCGCGACCACCAATCCGCTCGCGCCGATCACGGGTTTACTCGGGCCGCTCGGCGGACTCGGCGGCACTGGCAGTTCGGGCGGCGTCTCCATTCCGCCGTTGACTGGCCTGATCGGCAACCTCGGATCGTTGGGCGGCGCTACGGGAGGTTCCAGCGGCACAGGCGGCGCTGCCGGTCTGCTGGCACCCGTCACAGGGCTCCTCGGCAAGGTCGGCTCATTGGGTGGGACGACCGGCACGAGCAGTCCGCTCGCGCCCGTCGTCACTCTGGTCGGCTCGTTGACGAGCGGCGTGACGGGCGCACTCAATGGCGCCTCGCAAGGAAGCACGCCCGCCAATCCGCTCACGGGTCTTGTCAGCGGATTGACCGGCGGCTCAGCGAGCGGCACAGGCAGCAGCGGCTCGACCAGCAAGAACCCGCTTGCGCCGGTGACGAACCTCGTCGGCGGATTGCTCGGCGGTGTGGCGACAGCCGGCAAATAAGCATTACGCAAGCTCAGCGGCCGGGCGCAAAAAAACCAACAGCCCGGCCGCCATCAATGTCATGACTACGAGGGATGACATGAACTCCACCTTCAATACGGTCGCGCGCACGCACGACCCGCGGCCGCGCTCGGCGACGCCGTTTTCGATCGGCTTGCTCGGGATCGGCGTCGGATTGCTCACGCTCTGGTTGCTGCGCGACAGCAGTTCGATCGATGGCGCGACGCGTAGCACCGTTGCCTGCCTCGCAATCATCGCGACCATCGCAATCTACGAGCTATTCGTCGCGCGAGTCTATTTGCGCCCGAGCGCCGGTCTCGCGAGTCGCGCGGTGCGGCCGCTGAGCATCGTGCGCGTGGAATTGCGCCTCGCGGCGCTGGCCTCGGTGTACGCGGGCATCGGCGCGCTTTACTGGCTGCTGCCCGAATATCACGGCGCCTTCTATAACCCGTTCTGGTCGCTGCTCGGTACGCTAGCACCGTATGTACTCATCGCGGCGCCCTTCTACTTTGCGTGGATGGACCGGCATCAGCGCGAAACCGACGACGCGTACCTGCTATGGGCGCGCTTCTTATTTCGCGGCGTGCGGCCGGCGAACTGGCGCCCTGTCAGAGAGATGCTGGCCGGGTGGATGGTGAAGGCGTTCTTCCTTCCGCTGATGATCGTCTACCTGTCGACTAATGCGGACCATCTGAATGCGTCGTTGACGACCGCGCTGAATGCGCCGTTTTCGCTTGCGACTTTCCGGTTTATGTACGACCTGTCGTTTGCGATGGATCTGATGTTCGGCACGGTGGGTTACCTGTGTACATTGCGCATTCTTGATAGTCACGTGCGCAGCGCTGAGCCGACCACGTTGGGTTGGCTCGTTGCACTGATCTGTTATCGGCCGTTCTGGTCGCTGATTTCCAACCAGTACATCCGCTACGAAGGCTCGGTCTTCTGGGATAGTTGGCTTAATTCGATGCCTGTTGTGCGGGTAGTCTGGGGTGCTGTCATCATTGCTTTGCTGCTGTGTTATGCGCTGGCGACTATTTCTTTTGGCTTGCGGTTTTCGAATCTGACTAATCGCGGGATCATCACTTCAGGGCCTTATCGGTTCACCAAGCATCCGGCTTATATCGCTAAGAATCTGTCTTACTGGATGGTGACGGTGCCGTTTGTCGAACCG
>NZ_JARESX010000114.1:0-15579 GCF_046026435.1 Paraburkholderia sp. RL17-381-BIF-C
CACTGCTTCGATCGTGGTGATCTTGCGGTCGCCGACCGCCGCTGCCGGCAAGACGCACGAGCGCACTGCCACGCCGTCGAGGTGCACGGTGCATGCGCCGCATTGAGCGATGCCGCAACCGAACTTCGTGCCGGTCAGGCCGACCAGATCGCGCAAGACCCACAGAAGTGGCATGTCGGGAGGCGCGTCGACGGTATGCGTCTGGCCGTTGATATTGAGCGTTGTCATTGAGCGGCTCCGAGAGTCGGGTTTATTGTTGATGAGGCTGTTTAGACAGAGACGTCGAACCAAAACGTGAAGACCTGCCGCGTTTATTCGATAAGCCGAACTAATACGCGATGCGGCTTTCCAATACTTGAAAACGGCGGTTAATGCATGGCGCGAGCGCGCCGGAAACTGACCGGCAGATTGTAGCCGCGCATTAAGAAGTTCGCCGCCTGGCTGCACGCCGCCGGCCGGCCAAATAATGACCCCAGCGCATATTGCCAGGCTGAAAGCGGATTCGAATCAAGGCGTTACCTTGCGCGCATGCACCCGAGCCGAGCGACTTTGCACGATCGGTTAATCTTGTCGAATCATTGCCGTGCGATTTTGTTAGCATGGATCCGGTCTGACTATCCGAAGGAGCAGCACACATGAACGACTCGCAATGCACTCAATTCCTCTCGGACATTCGCCGGCCGCTATTGGCGCTGCACAAGGCCATTCTCGATCACGAGCGCGCAGCGTATGAAAAGGAATTCGGCCCGGTAACGCCCGCGGCTTTCCTGCAGGCGCTCATCAACGGTTCGGGTTTCCGCTGGCTCACGCCGCTCTCAACGGTGATTGCGAACGTCGACGAAATTCTCGACGACAAGGAAGCCGAGGCCACCGACCGGATCGCGGCGGCCGAAGCGGTAGCGGGACTCTTCTCGCCCGACATGCCGAACAATACTTTTCTGCCGCGCTACCTGCCGCTACTGCATGCCGATCCGGCGATCCTGCATCAGCACGGTCAGGTGTCGCAGTTGTTGCGCGGGATCGAGTCGAAGTAACCGGCTCCCGAATTTCCTCACCATATAAAGTGCGTGGTTCGATCGCGCTTAACCCTGTTCGCACGATGGCGCCTTGTGGGCTTCATCGTGCGATTACCAGGCGTTTTTGGATGCGGACAATGGTTTTACGCCTTATTTCAAGGCAATTTATGCGCGATTCGTAAGAGTGTGTGTCGCGTGCGCGGCTCGTTTGTCATTGAAACGCGTCTGCGATCGAGCCACGTTTGAATTTGCCTGGCTTTGCTGAATAAAACAAAGGTGAGCTTCTGCGGGAGACGTTCCGGGCCGGCTACGAAAACCCGGTCAGCATGCAGCACGAAGCCCTGCTAAGGTAGCCAAACTTTCTTGCGACGCTCATCGTTATGCAAAACTGGCCGCTCCCCGAAAGCTATACGTTTCGCGATCAAACCGTGCGCTTCAACGTGACCGGCAACGGTCCGCCGCTAGTGCTGGTTCACGGCACGCCGTTTTCTTCGTATGTGTGGCACCGCATTGCCCCTCACCTCGCGCAAACGCGCACGATCTACTACTACGATCTGCTCGGCTATGGGCAATCCGAACAGCGCGACGCTCAGGACGTCTCGCTCGGCGTGCAGAACAGGTTGCTTGCGGAATTGCTCGTGCATTGGCGGGTAAATAACCCGGACGTCATCGCGCATGATTTCGGCGGCGCGACTTCATTGCGCGCGCATCTGATCGACGGCTGCGACTATCGCAGTCTCACACTGATCGATCCGGTGGCGGTCGCGCCGTGGGGTTCGCCGTTCGTGCGGCATGTGCGCGAGCACGGTGATGCGTTCACCGGCCTGCCGCCGTACATCCACGAGGCAGTGGTCAAGGCGTATGTGCGCGGCGCGATCGCGCGTGAGATTCCGGATCACGAACTCGCGCCTTATGTGACGCCCTGGCTCGGCGCAATCGGCCAGGCCGCGTTCTATCGGCAAATCGCGCAGATGGATCAGCGCTACACCGACGAGGTCGAAGCGCGCTATCCGCAGCTACGTTGTCCGGTGCAGATTCTATGGGGCGAGGAGGACCAGTGGATTCCGCTGGCGCGCGGCCGCCAACTGGCCGCGGCCATACCGGAAGCGCGATTTCAGCCGGTACCGAAGGCCGGCCACCTGATGCAGGAAGACGCGCCGGAAGCGATCGTCGCCGCGGCGCTGCGGTGGCTGGATTAAGGACGCGCGCCTAGCCGCGTCCTTGCGGCAGGTACGGCATGGGATCGATCGGCTTGCCGTCGCGGCGCAACTCGAAGCCCAGCGAAACTCGCGAGTTCTTTTCGTCGCCCATTTCGGCGATCTGCTGTCCCTGCACGACGATATCGCCGGTTTTGACCAGCAGCTTGCGGTTATGCGAGTAAGCGGTCAGGAAGTCCTTGTTGTGCTGCACGATGATCAGACTGCCGTAACCGTTCAGGCCCATGCCCGCATACATCACCTTCCCGTCCGCCGCCGCCCGCACAGGATCGCCCGGCTTGCCGCCGATTTCGATACCCCGCGTTTCGCCCGGCTGGAATCCTTCGACCACGCTGCCGCCCGCCGGCCAGGCCAGCGACACGGCATTCGCATGCCGCGCGGTTTGCTGCGCCACTTCGCGCGCTTCAGCGGCGCTCGGCGCGGGCGACTGGGCGGACTGCGATTGCGGCGCGCCCGCCACCGATGCGCCAGATGCCGCGGCCTGCCGCGCAGCGGCGGAAGCCGCGGCCCCGGAAGCCGCAGCGGCCTTGGCGGCCGCATTAGCCGCATTCACCGCCCGCACTGTTTCCGGCGACGCGACGTGCAACACCTGCCCGCGCTTCAGCCGCGAGGACGCCTTCAATCCATTCCAGGCTTGCAACTGCCCGACACTGCAATGATGACGCTGCGCGATGCGTGCCAAGGTGTCGCCACGTTTCACGCGATACACGAGCGGCGGTGACTTCTTGAGCAGCGCGCTCTGCTCGGCGCTGAGTGCGGCCGGCGTTGCGGCCGCCGCATCGGATGCCGGCGCGCTCGCGGCCGGCACACCGGACGCAACCGCCGCGCCTGATGCGGCGCCTGTCTGCGCACCCTGCTGCCCCACATTTGCACAACCACTGACCGCCAGCGCGACCCATGCGCCGGCCAGACTGGCCAACATCGTTCTGTCGAAACGCTTTCCCATCTTGTTCGACTCCTGCCTCATTCATTGTCGAGCTGGATGCCGCCTTGCCGCGAGCGATGCGCGCGCCCAACCGCCGCGCTGCTTTCCTCGCGACACAGCCAGGCCGCCTCGTGCGGCGCTCATCCATGCCGTGCCGGCCAACCCAACCCCATGCGTTCACGAGCTGCCGGATGCCTGGGGCGCACGGATACCGCCCGTCAAAACAGCCGATCTTCTGCGAAAAGGGTCAGATTACCAATTAAAAATCAAGCGGAATTGTAAAGTGCGTTTTATAAAAAACGCGTCAGCTCACATACTTTGATACAAACCTTACGCACGGTATTGCGGACATCGTTGCTCATGCAACGTGTAGCGCGGCGGCGCGTGGCCATTGCAAGAGCGGTCGTTGCTGGACCGAGCGTCAAGCGCCATTCGCGCACAGGCGCCCCCATCGGTCGGCCATGCGAGCCGCACCCACGGCTACACCTCGGCAACCGCACGATAACGTTTGCTTTAACGGCAAAGCGCCGCCAAAACTTGAATCGGCAGCGGGACCGACATTGAGCGTGGCGGGAGAATGGCGGCCGCGCGAGGACGGATTTTTTTCCGGCCTGCGCGATGGAAGCCGGCTAGCTGTAGTACTGGCCCTGGTACTTCACATAGCCGATCGGATGATGCGTAAAGTGCAGGACAGGCAGAACGGGATTGCGATTGTCTTCAGTGGGATAGGCGCTGGCGTCGGGGATGTATTCGCCTTGGGCTTCGATCGGCTGACCGGTCTGCAGTGCGGGAATCTCATGGGCGAGACCCTCGTTGTCGCCGAAACGCACGGCGACGAATAGCTCGGTGCCCACGAGATTCTCCGTACCGCCCTCGAACTTCACCACCGTGTCGACCTTGATGAGGAAGTGCTGGTGATTGGCGCCGTTGTGATTTTCCGGGCTGGCGAACACCTTGCTGATCGTGCCTTGCACGCACGCCAGCGGCGCGCCGATCGAATGAACGTAACTGTGGTGAGGAAGGATCTGCGTCGCGCGATTGCTCATGAAGTCTCCGTGAAAGGAATCAGCATTGCCTGCGGGGAAAACGTTGGGCGCGCCGTAAGCGGTAAGCCGCGAGCCGTAAGCCAAGAGCAGGCAGCGGCACCGTGAATTCATTTGAACAGAGCACGGCGTGCAAGTTCATCGCACGTTTGCGTGGCGCCCACGGTGCCGGACTGCGTTGGCGGCCCTTCACCGCCGCGCATGAAAAAAGCCGGCGCCTTGGGCATCGCCTTGACGCAGCGTCGAGTTGTCCACCCGATAGCGGGCAAGGGCCGGGATCATCGCGCCAATTCGCCGCAGGATGCGTCAAACTACGTGAAGCCATTTCACAAATGACTGATCCGGTATGAACCGCCATATAACGGTTTTCAGTTCCTAAGCATCCCGAACTATGCCCGCTCTATCGTGATGCCCAACGCCTCGAATGGCGCGGTCAGCGCTTCGGCGGTGTTCCGTTCGACTACGATCGTCCCCGCCGCCGTCACATCGGCGATCTTGTACGCCGAGGCCGCGTTGAGTTTTTCCGCGGACGCCAGCACCACCGTCTCCGCCGCGTGCTCCAAAAACGCGCGTTTCACATAGGCCTCTTCCCTGTCGCCCGTGCTCAGGCCCGCTTGCGGATGCACGCCGGTCACGCCCATGAAATACAGGTCGGCGCGAATGTGGCTGAGCGCTTCGATGGCTGCTGCGCCTACGTTGACCATCGAATGCCGGAACAGGCGCCCGCCGATCATGACGACCTCCAGCCCGGCATGGTCCGCCAGTTCGACGGCGACACTCGGGCTATGCGTGACGATCGTCGCGCGCAAGTCGCGTGGCAGATGACGCGCCAGTTGCACAGCAGTCGTGCCGCCGTCGACAAACGCAATCTGGTCGCGCGCGATCATGCCGGCCGCCGCGCGGCCGATCGCCGCCTTCGACGCCGATTCGATCCGCTCGCGCCCGGCGAAATCCACCGCCGCCGGCGACGCCGGCAGTGCGCCGCCGTGCACGCGCTGAAGCTGGCCCTCGGCGGCGAGTTCGCGCAGATCGCGACGGATCGTATCTTCCGACACCTCGAATTGCGC
Organism: Paraburkholderia sp. RL17-381-BIF-C; assembly: GCF_046026435.1. NCBI lineage: Bacteria > Pseudomonadati > Pseudomonadota > Betaproteobacteria > Burkholderiales > Burkholderiaceae > Paraburkholderia > Paraburkholderia sp. RL17-381-BIF-C. The sequence continues at coordinate 5,269 of NZ_JARESX010000114.1, forward strand.
GCTCAAGGTTTTGGCGACGACTTGCCCGTTACGCTTTAGCGCGTCGAGTATCAATTGCTTTCTTTGCGACGTCAGCATCGGCGGCGATTCCTGGCTGGGTTCATGGATTGCACGAAATTACTTGTTTTTGCACGATATCGCACGATACCATTGATTCGTATGCGGCATGAGCCGATCTCCCAACGCAACAGGATGCGAGCCATGAACGAAATCGCCAGCCGGGTAAGGATTGTCGATGTCGAGGTGCTGTCGGACGACTGGTACGTGCTGAAAAAAACCACCTTCGATTACCAGCGCGCCGACGGCAGCTGGCAGCGCCAAAGCCGCGAAACCTACGACCGCGGCAACGGCGCGACGCTGCTGCTATACGATCCGCGCCGGCGCACCGTCGTGCTGACGCGGCAATTCCGCCTGCCGGCGTTCGTCAACGGCCATCACGGCATGCTGATCGAGGCGCCGGCCGGATTGCTGGAGGCTGCGTCGCCGGAAGAACGGATTCGCGCGGAAGTCGAAGAGGAAACGGGCTACCGCGTACACGAGGTGCGCAAGGTATTCGAGGCCTTCATGAGTCCGGGTTCGGTCACGGAGAAACTGCACTTTTTCGTCGCCGAATACGATGCGGTGGCGAAAGTCGGTCAGGGCGGCGGCCTCGCCGACGAAGGCGAAGATATCGAGGTGCTGGAACTGCCGGTGGATGAAGCGCTTGCAATGATCGAGCGTGGCGAAATCGTCGACGGAAAAACCATCATGCTGTTGCAATACGCCAGACTGAATCTGTTGAGGTGACAGCTGGAACGCGGCGAGTTTCCGCATTTTTCGGAATTATCCTAGCCACCATTAGGAAAAGGACGATAGGTTGAAGAAGGCAATAAAAATATTCTTACGCATTTCCTTGAGGTTGACCGGCGCCGCAGTCACGGCCGCGCCGGTCGATCGAATGGAAAACCATCTCCGTCAGAATATTTTTAATTCACTGCTTCGAGCGAGGCGGCGAATGAAGCCGAGGTTCAATTGGATTCTCTCAGTTCAGCAAACAGATTCATGAGTGGTTTTTTCTTCGGCACGCTGATTGCCGCCGTCATCATGCTGCTGCTGTGCAATGCCGGTGAATTTTCGCCGTTTATGGCCAAACTGCATGCGTTGCAACAGGTTATCGTGACCGCGCTGATTTCAATCGTCATCGTCGATGCAAAGCCATTCGCCTACAAAACCGTCTGGCGCGAGCGCCGTTGCAGCTTCGTGCTCGATGAAGACATCAACGCCACCCTGCGCGGCAGAACCTTCGGCATTCCGTTCGGCGTGTTAGTCGGCATCCTGATTCAGAATTACGTGGTGAACTGAGCTGAGCGTCAATCCGTTCGGGATCGATACACCCGCCGCTATTCACGATCTTAATTCCGGCCGCATTCGCCGATAATCGGCAGCGCGGCGTTGGCGCGCCATCAATTCAATCGCAACTAGAATTTATGCCGGATCGCCGCCCGCACCACGACCTGCTTCGACGTCGATGAAGGAGACTGGGTACCGGGCGTGAAGGCTTCGTCCAGAATCGAATAGGTCGTGTCGCCTGTCACCTGCTGATATTCGCCCTGAATGTAGACGTCGGTGCGCTTGGACAGGTTGTAGTCCGCCATCAAGCCGAACGAGTGGATTTTCGGCTTTACGCCGCCGGTCGAGGCGTCGTAGGTTTCCATCGTGTACACGTACTGCGCGCCGACGAACAGCATCGGCGAGATCTGATACTTGCCGTTCACCTCGAAGTTCTGATACTTCAGCGAATTCAGCAGCACGCCCGGCGGCGCGAGCGGCGTCACGCCGAGATAGCCGTTGCCGGTCGGGTCCAGATAGTTCGAATTGGTATAGACGAAACCGGCCGTCGCCGGGCCGAACGTATAAGTGATGCCGCCGCCGAACACCCGCATGCGGGCGGCGATGAAACCGGCGTCGTTCGCCGTGACCGCACCATTCGCGCCGTTGCCGGGATTATTGGCCTGCAGATACGCGGCGGCCACCAGCAAGCCGCCATACGCATACTGACCGCCGAAACTGTACGCGCGATTGTTCGCGAAATTGGTGTCGTTGCTGAAGCTGTAGACGCCGCCGAATTGAAAGCCGGACAGCGACGGACTGGTGTATTTGACCGCGTTGTCGAGGCGAAACGTGTTGTCCGTGTTGTCGTTATCGTACGGGTGCGAGAAGAGCGAGCCCGCCCAGTTGCCGTTGGCCGTGGTCTGGGCCAGATAGTCGACCACCGAGTCGTACTGGCGGCCGAACGTCAACGTGCCGAACCGGTCCGCGCTCAAACCGACGAACGCCTGGCGCCCGAACATCCGGCCACCCTGATTAAGCCGCCCGGAACTGACGTCGAAACCGTTTTCCAGCTGGAAAATGGCCTTCAGACCGCCGCCCAGATCCTCAGCGCCTTTCAGCCCCCAGCGGCTGCCTTGCGCAAAGCCGCTCGCCAGTTCGTAGACATGGCCACGGCCGACATTGTTGGTGTAGTTGATGCCTTCGTCGAGCACGCCGTAGAGCGTCACGCTCGTCTGCGCCGAGGCCGACGCGGCAAAAGTGGCGGACACAGCGGTGGAGACAGCTAGCGCGAACACTTGCCTGTTCATGACGATCTCCCTGCACTCGAGCAATGGGACAACTCGATCCGGCCGCTTTTGTTCTTGGCGCTTGGACCCGGGACTGACCGCCCCGGATGCGCTTTACGGAAATCCTCACACGCCGTTAGCCTGCCGTCCATTGGGTGTCGTGTCGATATCTCAAATTGTTGCGAAATCTCCACTTGGTGCGACAGCCCCTTTTATCGCAGCGCTCATTCAGGTAAACGATGCAGCGCCCGGCGGTCTTGAGCCGGGCAACGCTCGACGCGCCGTTGACTTGCGCCGCGCGGAGCGGATTTGTCACGGAAAGAAATATAATAGAAAGCTTTTGCGGCGCCGCAGCGGAACTCCGCGCCGACACGAAGGTCATTTTTACTGCTTGCTCGACCGTGGCAATCGCGCCTTGGCATCCGTGCCGGACCGCGGCCGGTTGAGCGCGGCGCCGTGAATCGCGTATGCGCCGCTGTATTCCAATCCAATTTCTAAAAGCCTTGTGAGACGCCTGCCGCGCTGGATCAGCGCGCCGTCGCACGGGGCTTGCTTTGGGCATCACACAATGCAAAAGTCTCAACCCCGTCTGATCGAGCTCGATTTTTTTCGCGGACTGGTCCTTCTGATCATCGTCGTCGATCACATCGGCGGCAGCATCCTGTCGCGTATCACGCTGCACGCCTACGCGCTGTGCGATGCCGCCGAAGTCTTCGTGTTCCTCGGCGGCTTCGCCACCGCCACGGCCTATGCCGCGCTGGCCGAACGGCGCAACGAGACGATCGCGCGCAGCCGCTTCCTGCGGCGCTCGCTGGAAATCTATCGGGCGTTTCTCGTGACCGCCGCCTTGATGCTGCTGGTCAGCGCGGTACTCACCGCGTTGAGCATCGACGGACCGAATCTCGCCACCACGGATCTCGACGACCTGATCGACACCCCGTTCGCCGCGCTGGGCGACATTCTGCTGTTCCGCCGCCAGCCTTATCTGGCTTCCGTGCTGCCCATGTACGCGTTCTTCGCCCTGCTCGTGCCCATGATCCTGCCGCTCGCGCGCAGCAAGCCATGGCTGCTGCTGGCCGGCAGCATCGCGCTGTGGGCCGGGGCTCCGGCCATCGACGCCTACCTGCCCGCCGCGCCGGACATGCACTGGGACTTCAACCCGTTCGCCTGGCAATTGCTGTTCGTGCTCGGCGTGCTGGCCCGCTGCCAGCCGGTCTATCAGCGCATCAGCACGCACCGCCTGAGCTGGCTCGTCAGCGTGCTGGCGTTCGCCGTGGTGGCGGCCGCGGCTTACTACAAGCTCTTTATCGAGCGCGAGCCGCTCGATGCCAGCCTCAAACAGAACCTCTCGTATCTGCGCGCGGTCAATTTTCTCGCCATCGCCTGGCTCGTCGCGAATCTGATTCAGCTCGGCTGGGCGAAGAAGCTCGCGCAATGGATGCCGTGGGTCGGCGTGATCGGACGCAAGGGGCTCTTGTGCTTTATCGCCGGCGCCGTGATCTCGCTCGTGGTCGATTCCGTGCTGTACGCGGCGACGGACGGCTATCTCAACTATCCGCTCGGACTGCTCGCCGATGCGGCAGCAGTCGCCGCACTGTTCGCGGTAGCGCTGGGCGCCGAGCCGCTCAAGCGGCTGGCTGGGCGGCTCTATAACGGGCGGCTGCGCACGTCGCCCTGAGCGACCGTGCGTGCGTGAGTGAGTGCAACCGTGCGCCAGCGCTAGAAATTCCACAGCCGATCCTGATAGCATCACGGCCGCGCGCGACCTGCGCGGCGCGCCTCCTGATCCGACATGCGTCTATTCCTACGTTCCGCACTCGTTGCACTTTACGCCGCGTCCACCAGCGCGCCGACGCTCGCCAGCACCGTCATCAGCCGAAGCTTCTATTCGGACGCGCTCGGCCGCGACTGGTCCTACACGATCTATCTGCCGACCGGCTACCGCCATGACGCCGGCCGCCTGCCCGTGCTCTACCTCCTGCACGGCAACAACGGCGACGCCAACGACTGGATCACGCAAGGCCATCTGCAAACGGCGGCCGACGCGCTGATCGAGCACAAGGCGATGCCTCCGGTTGCGATCGTGATGCCGCAAGGCGGCACGGACTGGTATGTCGATCGCAAGGAGAAGATGGAGACCGCGTTTTTCGACGATCTGCTGCCCGAAATCGAAGCGCACTACGCGGTCGCGACACAGCGCAGCGGACGGATGATCGGCGGCGTCTCGATGGGCGGCTTCGGCGCGCTGCGGTACGCGATGACGCAGCCGGAACGCTTTTGCGGCGCGCTGCTGCTCAGCCCCGCGATCTATGCGAATGAACCGCCGCGCGCCTCGGCGGCACGCCGCGTCGGAGTGTTCGGCGAGCGCGAGTTCGATGCGCGTGTCTGGCACGAGCTCAATTATCCGGCGCAGTGGGAACGCTACATGAGCCGGCCGTATCGCCTGCCGGTGTTCATCGCTGCCGGCGACGACGACCTCGCGATCCAGGCCGAGGCATCGTCGCTCTATACGCACCTCCGGCTGTCGGGAAATCCCGCGGCGCTGCGCATCATCGACGGCGGCCACACCTGGGACGTCTGGAGTGCGCTGCTGCCCGCCGCGCTGAAATACACGCTTGGCTGCGTAAAGCCTGCGCCGCAGGAACATCCGTCGAATCAGCGACCCTGAACGGATCAGGCGTCGCGGCAGACCGGACCGGACCGGACCGGGCAACACCGTGCAACTATTGCACGAGGTCGGTCCACAACACCATCAGCACGGTCATCAGCGCGGGGCCGATGAAAATACCGAGCAGCCCGAACGTTTCCGCTCCGCCGAGAATGCCGAACAGCACCAGCAGGAACGGCAATCGCGTCGAGTTGCCGATCAGCACCGGCCGCACGAAGTGCTCGGCGACGAACACCACGACCGAGCCGAACACGGCAAGACCGATGGCCGCCGCCACCGAACCTTGCGACAGCAGCCACACAGCCGCGATGGCAAAGGTGATCGGGGCGCAGAACGGCAGCATCGCCGCGATCGCGGTAATGAACGCGAGCAGCGCAACGTGCGGCAAGCCGGTCACGAAGTAGGCGACGCCCATCAACGCGCCTTCGCCGAGTCCGACCACGACCAGTCCCGAGACCGTGCCGCGCACCGCCGCGGCCATGCGTTGAAGAAGCTGCGCGCCGTCGTCGCCGAAACCCCGCCGCACGCCTTTGAGCAGCGAGCCCGACAAACGCGGGCCTGCCTGAAAGATCACGAACAGCGTGACCAGCATGAACGCGAACACCGTGACGGCATGCGCCGCACGCGCGCCGAAGTGCCGGCCGAGCGTCACGACCGCCGGACTATGCAGTCCTTTCATGGCGGCCGACTCGCGCAGCGGCTGAGCGAGGTTGGCCTGCCACCAGCCTGAAATCTGTTGCACGCCGAACGGCAGGTGCTGGATGAAGTCCGGCAGCGGAATGCCGTTTTCCTGCACGGTCTTGAACCACTCGTTCAGGTCATGCGCTTCGCGAAGCGCCTGAGCAATGCCGATACCCACAGGCAGCACCACCAGCAACGCGATCAGCAGCGTGAGCACCGCCGCGATCAGCGTCGTGCGGCCGGTGAACCAGCGGTTGCCCTCGACCTTGCGCAACAGCGGCCACAGCGCGATGGCGATCACGCCGGCCCAGGCGACCACCGCGATGAAATCGCGCACCACCCACAGCGCCAGCAGCACGAGCCCGATGTACAGCACGAGCGAGGCCGTTTTCTGCTTCTTCGGGCGGTCTTGCGCTTCGGGCGGTTCAGGAGGTGCGACTGGTGAGGATGAAATCATGTGAGCTCTTATGGTTCTGGGAAGACGTCCCATCAGGGACTTGTTCGGGGCGTGTGCGAGCCGACCGAAAAAATGCAAAACCGCTACACTGGCGCTGCACGGTCGCTCATCAATAACCACATCTTAAAGGAAGCACCGGCGCCCTTTGCGGGCAGCGGCCTTGTCTCACCGCGTACAACACTGCGTTGCAAAAATCCGGCCTATTACCGTCATAGCAAGACTGCGGCCCGCAAAGCCCCGTCTTATCGGCATAGCTCGAATGTCAAGTTTCATTGTTGCTGTTTCAAGAACAGTGTTTCAACGGCGACACAATGGCTATCCGGCGCGCGTCGGACTACATTCGGCACACCACAATACGGAGCCGACGACGATGACCCTAGAGTCCATCCCCCTGGACGGTGCCAATGGCGTACGCATCGAAATTCTCGAGCGCTCCGACACGACGCTGGTGATTCGCTGGGTCGAGCCGGGACGATGTCATTACGGTGAGCAACGGTGGCGGCGCAGGTCCGCACACACGTCAGGAACCTGCGCGGTGTCCCGCCGCAAGATTCGCCGCGGCGACGCGGTGTTCAAACCGGCCGAGCGGCCGGCGCCTTCCAATGCCTCCGCGATGATTTGCGCTGAACTTCTGGAGTGCGCCGAGGACTGATGCCTCAATCCCCTGCCGGCGTCGCGCGCGTTGACTCGACGCGCCCGATCCGCCCGGCGGAACCACCCACATAGCGGCACGCAACGCATGCGCCCCGCATCGCGCGGTGGGTAAAACACCCTTTGATTGCGGCTCTTCGCCACGTGCGTTAAGGTGGACCTCATTGCGCCGTGTCACCCTGCCGTGCCACGCCCGGCGGTATCGTGACGCGCACTTCCACCACCGCGCCGTGCCCCTCGCGGCGCCGTTTGAGGGCATACCATGGCCGAAGACACGCCGGACACCCGCGCGGCAACTGCGCCTCCCGCACCACTCGTCGCACCGCAGCAATTCTCCCTCGACGTCCTGCTGGAAAAATACGCGAAAGGCGACGAGCAATCGGCCGACGACGTGTTCAAACGCGTCGCGCGCGGCGTGGCCGAGGCGGAACCTCCGGCGCTGCGCGAATCGGTCGAGGCACTCTTCGTCGATAATCTGCGGCACGGTGCGCTTGGCGCCGGCCGCATCATGAGCGCGGCGGGCACCGGCATTGCGGCCACGCTGATCAATTGCTTCGTGCAGCCTGTGGGCGACTCGATTCAGGGTGTCGACGAACAAGGCTTGCCCGGCATTTACGTCGCCCTGCTGCAGGCCGCGGAAACCATGCGGCGCGGCGGCGGCGTCGGCTACAACTTCTCGGCGATCCGGCCCAAGGGCGCGCGCGTTCACACCACCAGTTCGTCGGCGTCCGGACCGTGCAGTTATATGGACGTGTTCGACGCGTCGTGCCGCACGGTCGAGAGCGCCGGTTCGCGGCGTGGCGCGCAGATGGCCGTGCTCGACTGCAATCACCCCGATTTGCTGGAGTTCATCGAGGCCAAACATTCGAAAGGCCGCTGGAACAACTTCAACGTCTCCGTCGGCGTGACCGATGAATTCATGCGCGCCGTCGAAGAAGATCAGCCCTGGCAACTCGTGCATCGCGCCGAGCCCTCACCGGCGCAGCGTGCGGCCGACGACGTGCGGCAGCGCGAAGACGGACTGTGGGTCTACAGCGAACGCCCCGCGCGCGCGATCTGGGATCGCATCATGCGCTCCACTTACGACGTCGCGGAGCCCGGCATCGTGTTCATCTCGCGCATGAACGAGGACAACAATCTGCGCGCCGTCGAAACCATCCGCGCCACCAATCCGTGCGGCGAACAGCCGTTGCCGGCCTATGGCTGCTGCAACCTCGGGCCGCTGAACCTCACGCGTTTTGTGATCGACCCGTTCGCGCAGATCAAAGGCCGCAAGCCGTCGTTCGACTGGGACGGCCTCGCGAGGCGCACGCGCACGCAGGTGCGCTTTCTCGACAACGTGCTCGACGTCACGCTGTGGCCACTTCAACAGCAATACGAGGAGTCGCGTGCCAAGCGGCGCATCGGCGTGGGCTTCACGGGCCTCGGCGACACGCTCGTCATGCTCGGCTTGCGCTACAACTCGCAGGAAGGCCGCGACTTCGCCGTGCGCATCGCGCAACTCATGCGCGACGAGGCGTATCGCGCATCCGTGGAACTGGCGCGCGAGCGCGGCGCGTTTCCGCTTTTCGACGCGGCGCGCTATCTGGAAGCCGGCACCTTCGCCTCGCGCCTGCCCGAGGACATCAAGCAGGCGATTCGCCGCGACGGCATTCGCAACAGCCATCTGCTGTCCATCGCGCCGACCGGCACGGTGAGCCTCGCGTTCGCAGACAACGCGTCGAACGGCATCGAGCCGGCCTTCTCGTGGACCTACACGCGCATGAAGGTGATGGCCGATGGCAGCCGCGAATCATTCGACGTCGAAGACTACGCGTATCGCCTTTATCGCGAGCTCGGCGGCGATGTCGGCAAGCTGCCGGACTATTTCGTCAGCGCGCTGGAAATGTCGGCGCGCGATCATCTCGACATGATGGCCGCCGTGCAGCCGTACGTGGACACGTCGATCTCGAAGACCGTGAACGTGCCTGCCGACTATCCGTTCGAAGCGTTCGAAAGCCTCTACTTCGACGCATGGAAAAACGGGCTCAAGGGTCTCGCCACCTATCGGCCCAACGAGACGCTCGGCGCGGTGCTCAGCGTGAGCCCGCCGCAAGCCGACGACACGCTGGCCGAGAGCGATCTCGATCCGCTGCGTATCGCAATCGATCATCGGCCCAAAGGCGAGTTGCCGGCGATCATCGAGAAAGTCGAGTATCTGACCCAGGCGGGCAAAAAGTCGCTCTACGTGGCGGTGTCGTTCATCGAGGTCACGGGGCGGCTGGGCGGTGAAGACGTGACTATCGAGCGGCCTATCGAGTTCTTCATTCCGACCGGCCAGCGCGACGAATCGCAGCAATGGATCACGGCGACGATGCGTTCGCTCTCGCTGGCGGCGCGCGGCGGTTTTGTCGCGCGAAACCTGCAGGATATGCGCAAGGTTTCGTGGGACCGCGGGCAGGTTCGGCTCGGCGAAGTGCAGCGTCTGGACGGGCACCGCACGCCGCGCTGGCACGATTCGGAGGTGGCCGCCCTCGCCTTTGCGATCCAGCAGATTCTGCATCGGCGCGGCTTTCTCGACGCCGAGGGCAATCAGGTGTCCTCGCGCATGCTCGCGCGTCTGCCGCGCGGACAGATGCGGGCCGAGACGGCGTTGCCGGCGGATTTCGGCATTCGTCCGCATCCCGTCGAAACCGACGCCGGCGCTCTCGCGTTGACGCAGCCTGGCGACGCGCAAGGGCTGCATACGATGCTTGGACGCAAATGCGGGTCGTGCGGGGCGAACGCGGTGATTCGCAAGGATGGGTGCGACTTTTGTACGGCGTGCGGTGAAGTGGGTGCGTGCGGGTAGGACGACGGCCCGCACCGCATGGTGCGGGCTGTGGACGATCTCGCGGCGCAACGCCGCATCGTCGTACAGACGCTGGCGCCGCGAGGCGTTAGCGTTGCGGAAGCCACCGGCGCACCCGAGACCCCGCAGTGGCTCGGGACCACTTCCGCCGATCTGATCGTGATTTAAATCACGCTGGCGAGACCGGAGCCGTTCGTCGAATCGGCGAATTACCCTCTCAGGTCCCTTTGTCCAATCTCGCAATTATCGGGTCAATTTCTGCCACTTTTGCCTACGACCGTCGGCGTTCGACAATCATTCACCGATAACGGTTGAGCAAGCATGCGCGCTTTATTCGTGTGCGGGTGTTTTAGAAGGCCAGGAATTTCATGCAAAAACATTTCAGCAAAGCAATCGAATGCAGCCTCGCACATTCGAAGGAAAATTT
>NZ_JARESX010000115.1:0-15169 GCF_046026435.1 Paraburkholderia sp. RL17-381-BIF-C
CAGCGCCATAACGCGCGCGCCAGAATGCGGTGCGCGCGGCCATCTGCCGCATCGCCGCCGCATCGCCGTCTGCGGTAGGGCAAGGCTAGGTGATACGATATCGGCACCTGAATCGTGCCTGGCCGGAGCCATCTGTGAGCGTGAATGTGACCTTGATTCTGACGACGGTGCCTGACGCGGCCGTGGCTCAGAAGCTTGCTGCGGATGCCTTGGCCACACGGCTATGCGCCTGCGTCACGCAGCTAGGTGCCGTGCAGTCCAGCTACCACTGGCAGGGCGCGATCGAAACGGCGCACGAGATCCAGTTGCTGTTCAAGACTAGCGCGGCGCGTGCGCTTGAACTCGAGCAGTTCATTCAGGCTCACCATCCCTACGACACGCCGGAGATCCTCTCGTGGCAAGCGACGGCATCGGCCGCGTACGGCCAGTGGATCTCTGCTGAAACTCAACGTACCCTCCATGTTTAACGGTCTCGACCGACGCGCGCGCAATGCGCTGCGTACGCTATTTTTCCTAGTTGGTTGCGTGATTTTTGCGCAGTTCGGCACGCTGGCTCGTGCTGCGGATGACTTCCTAGATCCGGCGGTCGCCTTCAAATTCAGCGCGAAGGAGAGGCCCGGCGAAGTCGAGGTGACCTACAAGATTGCGGATGGCTACTACATGTACCGCGAGCGCTTCGCCTTCGCTACCCGCAACGGAACGGCCACGATCGGTGAACCGCAATTGCCCGCGGGGCACGTCAAGTTCGATCAGACCTTTAACAAGGACGTCGAGACGTATCGGAACGAATTGACGATCCGGATTCCCGTTAAGCAAGCGGCCGGACCATTTGATCTGGCGGTGACGTCGCAGGGTTGTGCCGATGCCGGCATCTGCTACCCGCCGATGGAGCGCGTGTACCACGTCAGCGGCGCGGCTCTGCAACCGGCTGGCAGCGCGCAAGGCCCGAACGCCAATGGTGCGCAACAATCGGCCGCCGCAAGCACCTCATGGTATGAGCGTGCCACCAGCGCGGACTACGCGCAGTCGCTGCTGCAAGGCGGCGGCTTCTTCGCGATCGTCGGACTTTATTTCATCGCCGGCGCAGTGCTGAGTCTGCTCCCTTGTTCGTATCCGATGATTCCAATTCTTTCGGCGATCATCATCGGAGAAGGCGCGCGAGTGACACGTGCTCGCGGATTTTCGCTGTCGGCGGCCTACGTGATCGGTATGGCGCTCGTGTACACGGCGCTTGGCATAGGCGCGGCACTGATCGGGCAAAGCCTCGGCGCGTGGTTGCAGAATCCGTGGGTGCTGGGTGCTTTTGCCGTGCTGCTGACGGTTTTCGCGCTGACCCTGATCGCCGGCTTTGATATCGCGCTTCCGCAGCGTTGGCAGGACGGCGTCTCGCGCGCATCGGCGGGACGCTCCGGAGGCAAGTTTGCAGCGGTTGCCGTGATGGGCGCGCTGTCCGCACTGGTGGTCGGCGCCTGCATGACCGCTCCGCTCTTCGCAGTGCTGGCGTTCATTGCGCATACGGGCGACGCGCTGCTCGGCGGCGCGGCACTATTTTCGATGGGACTTGGCTTGGGCGTGCCGCTGCTGATTCTCGGTCTTGGCGCGGGCACGCTGTTGCCGCGCGCCGGCGCATGGATGGACGGCGTCAAGGTGTTCTTCGGCGTGGTGCTGCTCGCGGCGGCGCTGTGGATCGTCTGGCCGGTGCTGGGCGCGGCGGCGACCATGCTCTTGAGCGCGCTCTGGTTGCTGGTCGCCGCTGTCTCCCTCGGTTTGTTCGCGGCACCGGCCGCGCAGGCTTCCGTGTGGCGCCGGCTCGGCCGCGGTATCGGCGTCGCGCTGGCCGTCTGGGCAGCGGTCCTGCTGGTCGGGCTGGCGGCGGGTTCATCGGATCCTCTGCGCCCGCTTGCCGTCCTGGCGGCGCGCGGCGGCGAGGCGGGCGTCGCGGGCGCTTCGAATAAGCCGGGCAGCGCGCCGCAGAGCGATCTGACGTTCGCCCAGGTTCGGTCATCGAATGAACTCGACGAGGCTGTCAAAACGGCTGCACAGCCCGCTATGCTCGATTTTTACGCCGACTGGTGCGTCAGCTGTAAAGAAATGGAGAAATTCACCTTCAGCGACGCTCGTGTCCAGGCGAAATTGAAGCAGATGAATCTGCTGCGCGCCGACGTCACCGCCAATAACGCCGACGATCAGACGCTGCTCAAGCGCTTCAGCCTGTTCGGGCCGCCGGGGATCATTTTCTTCGATCGGAGTGGCAAGGAAGTGCTGCGCGTCGTTGGATATGAGTCAGCGGATAAGTTCTTGCGCAGTCTGGACCGGGCGCGTGAGCCCGGGGCATGACGGCTTATGAGGGGCCCGCTACGGCGCCTGGCGTGTCTGCGGTAGTCAGCGGCACGCGGTGACCGTAGGGCGCGTCTTGCAGCCGCGGCGAAAAGCCGAAGCGGATCACCACGATCGCCGGCTCGTCGAGAGCCGGCGTATCGCTCAATCGGATCTCGGTTCTGATTCGCGGCCGGCTGGAGACTTCCCTGAAACGGGGAATTGAGCGCGCAACGCAGCGTGTCGAGCTGAATGTCGAGGGCAAGACGATCGCCGTCGAATTCGATTAGCGAGTGCCCGTGCACCATGAGACGCGAACTAACCATGACTTCGCAGAGACTGACGGTGCGCGCCGACTCAAGCGCCAAACAAAAAACGGAGGCTCGACTCACCGGCCGGCCTCCGTTTATCCCAACGCCTGAGCCGCCGCGAAAGGCGGCGTGTCGGGTTACTTCTGCGAACGCAAAATCCGCGCGGCATCCAATGCGAAATAGGTCAGCACACCATCCGCGCCGGCCCGCTTGAACGCCAGTAGCGATTCCATCATCGCCTTGTCATGATCGAGCCAGCCGTTCTGCGCGGCCGCTTTCAGCATGGCGTACTCGCCGCTCACCTGGTACACGTACGTCGGGAACTGGAACTCGTCCTTCACGCGGCGCACGATATCCAGATACGGCATGCCTGGCTTTACCATCACCATGTCCGCGCCTTCGTTGATGTCCGCTTGCACTTCGCGCAGCGCTTCATTCGAATTGGCCGGGTCCATCTGGTAGGTCATCTTGTTGCTTTTGCCGAGGTTCGTGGCGGACCCTACGGCATCGCGGAACGGGCCGTAAAACGCCGACGCGAACTTGGCGGCATAAGCCATGATGCGAGTGTGGACATGATCTTCGCTTTCGAGCATCTCGCGGATGGCGCCGATGCGGCCGTCCATCATGTCCGACGGCGCGACGATATCGACGCCCGCTTCAGCCTGTGCACGTGCCTGCTCGACCAGAATCTCGACTGTCTCGTCGTTGATGACGTAGCCGGCTTCGTCGAGCACGCCGTCCTGGCCGTGGCTCGTGTACGGATCGAGTGCGACATCGGTCAGCACGCCCAGTTCGGGGAAGTTCTTTTTGAGTTCGCGAACCGCACGCGGAATCAGACCGGCCGGGTTGGTTGCTTCGCGGCCGTCAGGCGTTTTCAGTGCAGGTTCGATGGCGGGAAACAGCGACAGCACCGGCACGCCCAATTCGACGCATTGCTCGGCCACGCCCATCAGCAGATCCACCGAGACGCGCTCGACGCCCGGCATCGACGGAACGGCTTGCCGCACGTTCGTGCCTTCGACGATAAAGACCGGGTAGATCAGATCGTTGGTGGTGAGGATATTTTCCCGCATCAGACGACGCGAGAAGTCGTCGCGGCGCATGCGGCGCGGACGGTGGTGGGGATAGAAGCTCATAGACGAATCGAAGAAACGTGGATGTGTGGAGTGGCCAAGTAACGCCTGTCTCCGCTGCCGGAAACTTTTCGAGACAATGGTATATCATACCGATCGAGCAAGGCGCCTTGCGCTGACCTCCCCGCTTCTCCTCCCTGAGCGGGTGCCTGTCGTTTTTTCGATTAGGCTGTTTGACCCGCCGTTAAAGCGGCGGGTTTTTTTATGGGCGGCCGCAATAGCGTTTTCTCCTATCCGGCGGCGCTCTCCTCGCTTACTGAGGCGCGTCTGCTTCGCCCTTCGCGTCGGGGATCAGCCAGCTTTCGATCAACTCGTGCGCCTCGTCGATACCGACGCGTTTGAGCGCCGAGAACAACTGGGCAGTCAATTCCCCGCGATAGCCGGCGGCGCGATATTCAGCCAGACCCTTCTGCGTCGCGCGCAGCGCATTCACGCTTTCCTGGCGGGTCAATTTGTCGCACTTGGTGAGCAGCGTGTGGATCGGCTTGCCGGTCGGCGCGAACCACTCGATCATGCGGCGATCCAGATCCGTCAGCGGGCGGCGCGAGTCCATCATCAGGATCATGCCGCGCAATTGCGAGCGCGACTGCAGATAGGTGGACAGCAGCGCTTCCCAATGCGCTTTGGCCGCGCCCGGCACTTCCGCGTAGCCGTAGCCCGGCAGATCGACCAGATGCGCGGTCGGCTCGTCCGCCTTGCCCACCGAAAAGTAATTGATGTGCTGCGTGCGGCCCGGCGTCTTGCTGGCGAAGGCCAGCCGCTTCTGATTGCACAGAATATTGATGGCCGTCGACTTGCCTGCGTTCGAGCGCCCCGCGAAGGCGATCTCGGGTTGCGAAGTGGCCGGCAGATCACGCAAGTGATTGACGGTCGTGAAAAAGCGGGATTGGTGGAGCAGCAAGGACATGATCAGGCCAGGATTCGAGACGCCGGGGAACCCGGAGTGGGGACGGGTCAAGCCCGACTGGCGTCTTAGCGATTAGCGAGTTATTGTACAATACGATGGTTTACTGAAAACCTGAGGGGGCCAGCCCACGTGCCTTGGCGGCTCCCGGCGGTCACTCGGTCGCCGTCGTATTTTGCAAAACCTTCAAGAAAAACGCCGGGCCTGACGCAATGCGGCAGGTTTGGGGGCTCTCTAAAAATCCCACAAGACGAGACAGGGTGTGCGAATGAATCGACTGAGCAAGACTCTGATGGTGCTTCATGTAGCGGCAGGTCTTTCAGGTTTGGCAATTCAGGCACGAGCAGCAGATCCGGCAAAGCCGGACGTCAATCGGGGGCAGGCAATCGCGGTGCAGGTGTGTGCGTCGTGTCACGGCGCGGACGGCAACAGTGCCGGCGGCGCGTATCCGAAGCTCGCGGGCCAACACCCTGAGTATCTCGTCAAGCAGCTCAAGGATTTCAAAACGCAGCCGGGCGCCAAGCAGCCGGCGCGCAACAATGCGATCATGGCGGGCATGGCGGCGGCGCTGTCCGATCAGGACATGGTCAATGTCGCGGCTTATTTCGCGGCGCAGACCCCGAAGCCTGGTTACGCGCACAACAAAGACACCGTTCCGCTAGGACAGAAGATTTATCGCGGCGGGATTGCCGACAAGGGCGTACCGGCATGCGCAAGCTGCCACGGGCCGACCGGTCAGGGAATTCCGTCGCAGTATCCGCGGCTGTCGGGGCAATGGTCGGAATATACGGTGGCGCAGTTGCTGGCGTTCACGCAAGGCCCTGGCGCACGGAACAACAACGAGGCGATGCATGCCATTGCAACGCGTCTGTCGGACAGCGAGATCAAGGCTGTAGCCGATTACATCGCGGGCTTGCACTAGGAATAGGAAGCCCGTACGCAAGTGCAACCGGCCCGGCGAGGCCGGTACTAAACAAGAAAAGGGTGGGGGCGTCGTGCCTACGACAGCCCTTCACCCTTTTTTGCTGTTCAGTCGGAGTATGAATGAGCGTCACCACGTCGGGTTTGCAGTCGAAGTCGGGCAATCGCATTACGCGCAGCGTCATCGAAGTCTTGAGTTCGATGCGTTTTGCCATTTCGTTGCTCGTGATTCTGTCGATCGCCAGCATTATCGGCACCGTCCTCACGCAGGACGATCCGTATCCCAATTACGTCAATCAGTTCGGCCCGTTCTGGGCGGACATCTTCCGCTCGCTGAGCCTGTACACGGTGTACAGCTCGTGGTGGTTCATGCTGATTCTCGGCTTCCTGATGGTGTCGGTGTCGCTGTGCGTGATCCGCAACGCGCCGAAAATGGTCGCCGACGCGAAGAGCTGGAAGGACAAAGTCCGCGAAGGCAGCTTGCGCGCGTTCCATCACAAGGGCGAGTTCGCGGTGCAGGGCACGCGTGCAGAGACCTCGGCCGCGCTCGCCAAACTCTCGGGCAGGCTCGGCTACAAGTTCGTCACGCGTGAGTCCGAAGGCGCGACCCTGATCGCCGCCAAACGTGGCGCGCTAACCAAGTTCGGCTACATCTCGGCTCACCTTGCGATCGTGGTGATCTGTCTGGGCGGTTTGCTCGACAGCAATCTGCCGATCAAGCTGCAAATGTGGCTGTTCGACAAGTCGCCGATCCGCGCCAACACGGTGATCAACGACATTCCGCCGGAACACCGTTTGTCGCAATCGAACCCCACGTTCCGCGGCTACGCATGGGTTCCGGAAGGGCAGCACGTTTCCACGGCGATTCTGAACCAGCCGGACGGCTCGCTGATCCAGGATCTGCCGTTTTCGATCGAGCTGAACAAATTCATCGTCGACTATTACTCGACGGGCATGCCGAAGCTGTTCGCGAGCGACATCGTGGTGGTGGATCACAAGACCGGCGCGCGCGTGCCGGCCCGCGTCGAAGTGAACCAGCCGTTCACCTACGACGGCGTGTCGATCTATCAGTCGAGCTTCCAGGACGGCGGCTCGCAAATGCAGATGACGGCCTACCCGATGAACGGCGCCAGCGCGAAGAGCGCGCCGTTCGGCGGCACGATCGGCGGCAATGCGCCGTTGAGCACGGCCACGCCGCTTGCGGACGGCCAGACGGTGGAATTCACCGATTTCCGCGCGATCAACGTCGAAAACATCCAGAACGGCAGCGGCCAGACCGATGCGCGCGGCGTCGCGGCGCACCGCACGTTGAAAGAAGCGTTCGACGAGCGTCTCGGCTCCGGCGCCAAGACCTCGAAGCCGCTCGATCTGCACAATGTCGGCCCGTCGGTGCAATACAAGGTGCGCGACAAGGACGGCCAGGCGCGCGAATACAACAACTACATGCTGCCGGTGGACGTCTCGGGCGAAAAGATGTTTCTCGCCGGCATGCGCGTGAATCCGGACGATCCGTTCCGCTACCTGCGCATTCCCGCCGACAGCGGCGGCACGGTCAAGGACTGGATGAATCTGCGCGCCACGCTGGAGGATCCGGCCATGCGCGCCTCGGCCGCTCACCGTTTCGCGCTGCGCTCGGTGCCCGGTTCGAACACCGAATTGCAGCAGCATCTTGAAGAAAGCGCGTTGCGCGTGCTGACCCTTTTTGCTGGCGCGGATAACAGTATCAAGATGCCGAACGGCCAGCCGGTCGGCGGCTTCCAGGCGATTGCCGGCTTTATCGACCATTCGGTGCCGAAGGGCGAGCAGGAAAAGGCGGCCGGGTTGCTGCTGCGCATGCTGGAAGGCTCCACGTGGGATCTGTACCAACTGTCCCGCCAGCAACTCGGCGAGCCCGAAGCGGTGGCCAATGCAGACGCCAGCCGCTTCATCCAGAGCTCGATCAACGCGATATCCGACAGCTTTTTGTATGGATCGCCGGTCTACTTGCAACTTGACTCCTTCAAGCAGGTGCAAGCTTCGGTATTTCAGTTGACGCGCGCGCCGGGCAAAAAAGTCGTGTATCTTGGCAGCCTGCTCCTCGTGTTGGGCATCTTCTCGATGTTCTACGTCCGCGAACGGCGCCTGTGGTTCTGGCTCAAAGACACCGATCACGGCACGAACGTCGTGATGGCGATGTCGAGCGCGCGCAAGACGCTCGATTTCGAGAAAGAGTTCGTTCAGACGCGGGACGCCGTAGGCGCCGCACTGGGCGCCAAACTCACTGAAGCATCCGACGCCGCCAGCGCTTCCGACAAATCCGGCAACGCCGGCGCGCCGTCCGCAAGCTCACAAGATTCGACCCGGTAAGATCATGGACTTGACTCAGGTTTCCTCCTCCTCCTCTTCACCCTCGCGGCCCAAGAAGGCGCCCGCGAGTGAAGCGCCCAACCTCGCCCAGTACGACGAGCGGCCATTTCTGAAACGGCTCGGTATGGTCGACTGGCTGTTTGCCCTTGCGATGGTCGCGGGCGCCGGGTTTGCGCTGTCGCGCTACCACCCGTTCATGAATTACTACGACAAGCTGGTGCTCTGCTGCGCCGTGCCGGTGTTCGTGGTGCTCGGCTGGCGCTGGAAACCGGTGCGCCCGCTGATGGTGGGGATCGCGGCGCTGTCGCTGCTGGCCATCCAGATCTATCACGGCGATCTGAGCCACGCGGACAACGCGTTCTTCCTCAAGTACTTCCTGTCGAGCCAGTCCGCGATTCTGTGGATGAGCGCGCTCTTCGTGTTCGCCACCGTGTTCTACTGGATCGGCCTGCTGTCACGTTCGCCGACCGGCGCGGCGATCGGCTCGAAGATGACGTGGGCGGCGGTGCTGATGGGCTTTGTCGGCCTGATGGTGCGCTGGTACGAGTCGTACCTGATCGGCGCGGATGTGGGCCATATTCCTATCTCGAACCTGTACGAAGTGTTCGTGCTGTTCAGCCTGATCACGGCGCTTTTCTACCTGTACTACGAGCAGCACTACAACACGCGCGCGCTTGGCGCGTTCGTGCTGCTGGTGATCAGCGCCGCGGTCGGCTTCCTGATGTGGTACTCGGTGGCGCGCGACGCGCAGCAGATTCAGCCGCTGGTTCCTGCGCTGCAAAGCTGGTGGATGAAGATTCACGTGCCGGCCAACTTCATCGGTTATGGCAGCTTCGCGCTATCGGCCATGGTGGGCGTCGCGTATCTGGCCAAAGAGCGCGGCGTGCTGGCTGACCGCCTGCCGGCGCTCGAAGTGCTCGATGACGTGATGTACAAGTCGATCGCCGTCGGTTTTGCATTCTTCACGATCGCGACGATTCTCGGCGCGCTGTGGGCCGCTGAAGCCTGGGGCGGCTACTGGAGCTGGGACCCGAAGGAAACGTGGGCGCTGATCGTCTGGCTGAACTATGCAGCGTGGCTGCATATGCGCCTCATGAAGGGGCTGCGCGGCGCGGTCGCGGCATGGTGGGCGTTGACCGGGCTGCTGGTGACGACCTTCGCCTTCCTTGGCGTCAACATGTTTCTGTCGGGCCTGCATAGCTACGGCAAGCTGTAAGATTTGCCGCTCTGAACCGACAGAAAACCGCCGTGTGCTGCGCACCGGCGGTTTTTTTATGGCGGGCGGAATATTCGCTGCATCCAGAGTGTTCGCCCTGACAGTACCTATGGATGACGGGACGGACGCCCGGACGAGCGATCATCACTATGGCCCCGTAAGATGCATAGACCGATGGGCCGGCAAGGAGCACCACGATGTGGATCAAGCGTAGCGACAGAATTCAACTCAACGGCGACGACATTGCGCGCAGCGAAATCACGCCGCAGCGTGTTTTTCAGAACCGGCGGCGCGTGTTGCAGGCGGCCGGCGCGGCGGCGCTCGGCAGTTTGATCGGCGTGAACGGCGAGGCGCTGGCGGCTTACACGTCGCCGGACCCGAAGGCGCAAAAGCTGGTGGCGAAAACCAACACCCGATTCGTCGCGCTCGACAAGATCACGCCGTACAAAGACATCACCACGTATAACAACTACTACGAATTCGGCACCGACAAGGCCGATCCCGCGCACAACGCCGGGACGCTGCGGCCGCATCCGTGGAAGGTGAGCGTCGAGGGCGAGATCAAGAATCCGAAGGTCTACGACATCGACGAATTGCTCAAGCTCGCGCCACTCGAGGAGCGCGTGTACAGGTTGCGCTGCGTGGAAGGCTGGTCGATGGTGATTCCGTGGATCGGCGTGCCGCTCTCGGAGTTGATCAAGCGTGTGCAGCCGACTGGCAACGCCAAATACGTGCAGTTCATCACGTTGGCCGATCCGTCGCAAATGGCCGGGCTGTCGACGCCCGTGCTCGATTGGCCGTACTCCGAAGGTCTGCGCATGGACGAAGCGATGAATCCGCTGACGTTGCTCACCATGGGCCTCTACGGTCAGGTCCTGCCCAATCAGAACGGCGCGCCGGTGCGCGTCGTGGTGCCGTGGAAATATGGCTTCAAGAGCGCGAAATCACTGGTGAAAATCCGTTTCCTCGACAAGCAGCCGCCGACCAGTTGGAACACGTATGCGTCGAACGAATACGGCTTTTATTCGAACGTGAATCCGAATGTCGATCACCCGCGCTGGAGTCAGGCGACCGAGCGGCGTATCGGCGAGGACGGTTTCTTCACACCCAAGCGTAAGACGTTGATGTTCAACGGTTACGGCGATCAGGTCGCATCGCTTTATCAGGGCATGGACTTGAAGAAAAATTTCTGAGCGACGCGAGCATGGCTTCCGATACTGATACGCAACCTGTTACCCAGACCGAACGCATAGCGCCACGTGCGCAGGCGTCCGCGTCCGCGTCGAACGCGAAGCGGGCCGCAAGCGGGGCGCGCTGGATCGTGCCGGCCAAAGTCGTCGTATTCATCGCGGCGTGGTATCCGCTTGCGCGTATTGTGCTGTTCGGCTTGACTGACCGGCTCGGTGCGAATCCGATCGAGTTCATCACGCGTTCGACGGGTCTGTGGACGCTCGTCTTTCTCTGCATCACGCTGGCCGTGACGCCGTTGCGGCGGCTCACCGGCGTCGCCGCATTCGTGCGCTTTCGCCGGATGCTCGGGCTCTACGCGTTCTTTTACGCGACGCTGCATTTCACCACTTACCTGTGGTTCGACAAGTGGTTCGATGTCGCCGAGATTATCAAGGACATCGGCAAGCGGCCGTTCATCACGGTGGGGTTCGCGGCATTCGTGTTGCTGATCGTGTTGGCCGTGACGTCGCCGCGCGCGATGGTGCGCAAACTCGGGCGCCGTTGGCAGATGCTGCATCGGTTCATCTATGCGATCGGTGCGCTCGCGATCCTGCATTTCTGGTGGATGAAGGCGGGCAAACACGATCTGATCTTGCCGAAGATTTACGGTGCGATCATGGTGGCGTTGCTCGGCTGGCGTTTGCTTGTCTGGTTGCGTGACAGGATGTCAAAGGCGCGTTGACTCGCCACGGACGCAGCGGTCGATCACGCAAACAAAAAAGAGGCGATGCCGCAGTGGCATCGCCTCTTTTACGTTGCGCGACGATTGACGCGAAGTATGACGTTTACGCTGGCAGAATCGTTTCGCCTGCAAACAGTTGTTGCACCTCTTCGCGCGCGCGAACCACATGCACCTGTGTACCATCAACCATCAGCTCGGCCGCGCGCGGACGGGTGTTGTAGTTCGAGCTCATCACAAAGCCGTATGCGCCGGCCGAGCGGATCGCCAGCAGATCGCCCGGTTCGACCGCGAGCAGGCGTTCGCGGCCGAGCCAGTCGCCGCTCTCGCAAACCGGACCGACCACGTCGTACACATGTGCCGGCACATCGCGCTTCACGACCGGGTCGATTGCGTGATACGCCTCGTACATGGCAGGGCGCGCCAGATCGGTCATGGCCGCGTCGACGATCGCGAAATTCTTTTCCGCGCCCGGCTTCAGAAACTCGACGCGCGTAAGCAGCACGCCGGCGTTGCCGACCAGCGAGCGACCTGGTTCGAAATACACTTCGCGATGGCCGTGGCCGCGCGCTTCGATGCGATCGAGCACGGTGCGCACGAACTCGCCGATTTCCGGCGGCGTTTCGTCGTCGTACGTGATGCCGAGACCGCCGCCCACGTCGATATGGCGAATCTTCACGCCGTCCTGCTCGATCTGCTCGACCAGTTCCAGAACCTTGTCGACCGCGTCCAGATACGGCGCGACCTCCGTGATCTGCGAGCCGATATGGCAGTCGATACCGACCACCTCGAGATTCGCCATCGCCGCGGCTGCCTGGTACGTGGCGCGCGCGTCTTCGAAGGCGACGCCGAACTTGTTCGACTTCAGTCCGGTGGAAATATAGGGATGCGTCTTAGCGTCGACGTCCGGATTCACCCGCAGCGAGACGGGCGCCTTCTTGCCCATTTCGGCGGCGACCGCATTCAGGCGGTCCAGCTCAGGGATCGATTCGACGTTGAAGCATTTCACGCCGGCTGCGAGTGCGTCGCGCATTTCGTCCGCGTTCTTGCCGACGCCGGAAAACACCGTGTTTTCCGCTTTGCCGCCGGCGGCGAGCACGCGTGCCAGTTCGCCGCCCGAAACGATGTCGAAGCCGGCGCCGAGGCGCGCGAACACGTTCAGCACCGCGAGGTTGCTATTGGCCTTGACGGCGACGTGCACGCTCGCGCGGCGGCCGGCGCAAGCACCTGCGTAGGCGTTCCACGCAGCGGTGAGTGCGGCGCGCGAATACACGTAGAGCGGCGTGCTGAACTGCTCGGCGAGAGAGACGGCGGACACGCCTTCGGCGTGCAGCACGCCGTCGACGTAGTCAAATGCGGATCGAGTCATGCGAAAGTCTTATTGAGCGGGGGTGACGGCAGAAGCAGGCAGCGGCGCCGACGGAGCGGATGCGGCGGAGGTGGGCGGCGCGGCGAGTTCGTTTTCCGGCGCCAACGAAAGCGGTGTGCCGGAGGTATCCGGAACGGTGCTCATGTCGGTGGATGTTGCCGGGGCTGAATGTGCGACGTCCGGCGGCGTTTGCGTGCGATCGATCGGTTTGGCCGGTAGCGGCGGCACGGTGGGCAAATAGAGCGAACCGCGTTGTCCGCAGCCAGCGAGTGCACAACCTGCGAGAATGGCTAAAACCGCTACAATCGCGCGGCCGGGCGCCGCCGCGCGCATCCGAGATACGACTCGCATGACTGTCCCTGAATAAATAATCGATGGAGTTTAGCATGTCCGATAGTGAATACCTGACCCGCGCGGAAGCCGCGCTAGCCGCCATCGAACGTGCGCTCGACGACACCGATGCCGACATCGAACTCGAGCGCAGCGGCAACGTCCTGACCCTCGAATTCGAGAACCGCTCGAAGATTATCGTGAACCTTCAGCCGCCCATGAGCGAGATCTGGATCGCCGCGAAGGCGGGCGGTTTCCACTTCCGATTCATCGACGGCGAGTGGCGCGACACGCGTAGCGGCACGGAGTTTTTCGCCGCACTGTCGGAGTACGCGACGCAGCAAGCCGGCGAACCGGTTCACTTTGAAGCGTAGAAACCGCGGGACGAAGTGCGCCGCTCAAGCGGCCGAATCGATCGCCCAGACCGCACAAGAAAAACGGCCGCGCATGATTCGCGCGGCCGTTTTGCTTTTTGAGCGACTTCGAGCGGATGCGTCAGTGTCCGCGGAACAGATTCATGATGTCCTGCTTCTCCTGCTCCCCGACCTGCTCGGGCGCTGCCGCCGACGCGCCGCTCGCTTCGGCATCCAGCGCCGCTTGACTGATGCCGACCGTGGCGACGAAACCGTGTCCCGGCGTGAAGTCGTCGAAATACAACTCCGCGCCGAGTTCGGTCAGGCCGTCGGGCATCGGCATCTTGTACTCCGGCACGCCTTTGAGCGCCCGCCCCATGTATTCGACCCACACGGGCAACGACAGGCCGCCGCCAGTCTCCTTGTCGCCGAGGCTGCGCGGGTTGTCGTAGCCGATCCACGCGATGGCCGTGAGCGTGTGCTGATAACCCGCGAACCACGCGTCGCGCGAATCGTTGGTCGTACCCGTCTTGCCGGCGAGGTCGGTGCGCTTGAGCGCATTGGTCTTGGCACCCGTGCCGCGTTGCGCGACGCTTTGCAGCAGGCTGTTCATCACATACGCATTACGCGGTTCGATGGCGTGCGGCGCGCTTTGCGCAGCCACCAACGGTTGCGCGTGCGCGACCACGATGCCGCGCTGATCGGTGACTTCGGCGATCAGATACGGGTTGATCCGATAGCCGCCGTTGGCGAACACCGAGTACGCGCCCGCCATCTGCAGCGGCGTGACGAGACCTGCGCCCAGCGCCATTGGCAGATAAGCCGGATGACGATCCGCGTCGAAGCCGAAGCGCGTGATGTACTGCTGCGCGTACTTCGTACCGATCTGGTTCAGAATGCGGATCGACACCAGGTTTCTCGACCGCTGCAACGCGGTGCGCATGGTCATCGGGCCGTCGAAGCCGCCGCCGTAGTTCTTCGGCTCCCACGCCTGGCCGCCGGTTTCAGCCGCGCTGAAGAAGAGCGGCGCGTCGTTGATCACGGTTGCCGGCCCGAGCCCCTTTTCGAGCGACGCCGAATAGATGAACGGCTTGAAGCTCGAACCCGGCTGACGCCACGCCTGAGTTACGTGATTGAACTTGTTCTTGTTGAAGTCGAAACCGCCGACCAGCGCGCGGATCGCGCCGTCTTGCGGGACCACGGAAACGAACGCGCCTTCCACCTGCGGCAATTGCGTGATCGACCAGTTGCCGTCGTCGTTCTTGATGAGCCGGATGATCGCGCCCGGCCGCACACGTTGATTCGGCTGCGCGCGCGGCCCGAGAGCGAATTGCACATAGCGCAGGCCGTCACCCTGGATCGTCGCGACATTGCCGTCGATGAACGTGACCTGCACCTGCTTCGGACTCGCGGCGGTGACCACGGCGGCAATGATCTCGCCGTTGTCCGGGTGCTCGAGCAGCGCGTCGTCGATGGCCTGCTCACGGTCGTCGGCGTCGGAAGGCAGCTCGATGAAGGCTTCCGGGCCGCGATAACCGTGGCGCCGTTCGTAGTCCATCAGACCTTTGCGCAGCGCCCGGTAAGCGACGTCCTGATCGGCCGAATCGATCGTGGTCACCACGTTCAGTCCGCGCGTATAGGCTTCTTCGCGATACTGCGCGTACATCATCTGACGCACCATTTCCGCGACGTATTCCGCGTGCACGCTGAATTCCTTGCCCGCGCCCTTGACCACGAGCGGCTGCCTGCTCGCTTCGTCGTACTGTTCCTGCGTGATGTAGTGCAGCTCGTACATGCGCTGCAGGATGTATTCCTGCCGTACCTTGGCGCGCTTCGGGTTGACCACCGGGTTATACGCGGACGGCGCCTTCGGCAGCCCGGCCAGCATGGCGGATTCGGCCAGCGTCAGATCCTTCAGGTCTTTGCCGAAATAGACGCGCGCCGCGCTTGCGAAACCGTAGGCGCGCTGACCGAGATAGATCTGATTCATGTACACCTCGAGAATCTGATCTTTGGACAGCTTCGACTCGATCTTGTACGCGAGCAGCATCTCGTAGATCT
>NZ_JARESX010000116.1:0-15119 GCF_046026435.1 Paraburkholderia sp. RL17-381-BIF-C
TAATCTTTTCAGATCTGTCTTTATCTTGCTGCTAACTCACGCTAACTTCTGTTTCGTCAGCAGCAAAGACCGATATTCTAACTACGTTACAGCCGTTTGTGAAGTCTTTTTTGCTACAAGTTCCAGACTTCGGAACAACTTCACTCTGCTCTGATGGTGGAGGTAAGCGGGATCGAACCGCTGACCTCTTGCATGCCATGCAAGCGCTCTCCCAGCTGAGCTATACCCCCCTTGCAGAACAGAAACGAGATTCTAGAGGCCAATTTGCGCTTTGTAAATACCCTTTGAGCAATTGCATGCGACTTTTTTCACAAGTCGCATGCAAACCCGCTCAAGGCACGCGCGAACGCAGTTAGCCCAGCGCTTTTTCGATACGGCCAACGACAACATCACGCCCAAACAGCATCAGGACGCTGTCGATCGACGGCGTATGCGTGGTGCCCGCCACCAGCAGACGCACCGGCATGGCCAACTGCGGCATCTTCAACTTGTGCGCGCCGAGCGTTGCCTTCAATGCCGCAGCGATCGCTTCCTTGGTCCACTCCACGCTCTTCAGCGCGGCGGCCAGATCGGCGAGCGCCGGACGCACGGCGTCGGTGACGTGTTGCGCGACGGACTCGGCATCAGGCGCCGGTGCGCGATAGAACATCGCGGCATTCTCTGCGATCTCCTTCACCGTGGATGCACGATCCTTCAGCAAGCCCACGACGGCTGTCAGATCGGCGCCCTGGGCGAGCGCAGCTTCGTCGATACCCAACTCGACGAAGAACGGCTTGGCCAGCTCCGCGAGACGCGCGTTGTCGGCTTCCTTGATGTAGTGCGCGTTCAGCCAGTTCAGCTTGTCGTGGTCATACTGGGCGGGCGACTTGCCCAGATGCTCCAGATCGAACCACTCGACGAACTGTTCACGCGTGAAAATCTCCGCGTCGCCATGCGACCAGCCGAGGCGCGCCAGATAGTTGACCACCGCCTCCGGCAGGAAACCGGCGTCGCGATAACCCATCACGCTCATCGCGCCGTGGCGCTTGCTCATCTTCTCGCCCTGCTCGTTCAGCACGGTCGGCAAGTGCGCGTAGACCGGCGGCTCGCCACCGAGCGCGCGCAGAATGTTGATCTGGCGCGGGGTGTTGTTGACGTGATCGTCGCCGCGAATCACGTGCGTGATGCGCATGTCCAGATCGTCGACCACCACGCAGAAGTTGTAGGTCGGCGTGCCGTCCGGACGCGCGATCACGAGGTCGTCGAGCTCTTCGTTCGAGATCTCGATGCGGCCCTTCACCGCGTCGTCCCATGCCACCACGCCGGTGAGCGGGTTACGGAAGCGCAGTACCGGCTGCACGCCCGCCGGCGGCTGCGGCAGCACCTTGCCCGGTTCCGGACGCCACGTGCCGTCATAGCGCGGCTTCTCGCCAGCTTCGCGCTGACGCTCACGCAACGCGTCGAGCTCTTCCGTCGACATGTAGCACGGGTACACCAACCCGGCGTCCTGCATCTGCTTGAGCACTTCGCGGTAACGGTCCATGCGCTGCATCTGGTAGAACGGACCTTCGTCGAAATCGAGGCCGAGCCACGCCATACCTTCGAGAATGGCGTCGACGGATTCGGAAGTGGAACGCTCCACGTCGGTGTCCTCGATTCGCAGCACGAAGGTCCCTTTCATCTTGCGCGCGAACGCCCACGGGTAGAGCGCGGAGCGAATGTTGCCGAGGTGGATGAAGCCGGTGGGACTCGGTGCGAAACGGGTACGAACGGAGGTGGTCATTAGCGGTTACTCGGAAGACAGGCGCCGGCGCCCGGGCGGACATCACCCGTGAAGCGCGGCAGCGGAGCGCGCCCATGCGGCGAG
Organism: Paraburkholderia sp. RL17-381-BIF-C; assembly: GCF_046026435.1. NCBI lineage: Bacteria > Pseudomonadati > Pseudomonadota > Betaproteobacteria > Burkholderiales > Burkholderiaceae > Paraburkholderia > Paraburkholderia sp. RL17-381-BIF-C. The sequence goes on from NZ_JARESX010000116.1 coordinate 1,847, forward strand.
CAGGCGCCGCGCATGGACACGAAGGAATTAAATACGAGAGGCGAATTATACCTTCCGCCGGAGGGTTGCCTGCCCTCGTCCGAACGGCCAATACGTCCTGCATGCCGCGCCTTGCGGGACCCGAGGGCTTCCTCTGCAACGTTTCATTACCACGCCGCCGCACGCGTTGAGCTTTGATTTATGATGTGCGCGCGCTGCGGCTGGAGTTGGATCCACAGCGCATGGAATCGCCGCCGGCGATTCTGTCGTCTGACTATCCGCCCGATCGCGGCCAGGGTGACGTTTTTCGCGTTGCCCGAGCCGTTGCTGGAGAACTCGTTGAAGCCCTCATCGCCCCGCCTCGCCCGCCGCCATTTTTCACTGGCCGCCGCATCCGCCGTGCTGGCCGCCTGCACCACGACCGGCAGTAAAACCGATCTCGCGCCTGTCGCCGCCACCCCTGCCACGCCCACCACGAATACGCCGCCGCTCGACAAGCCGCAGCGGCCGCTGCGCGTCGCGCTCGCCCTCGGCGGCGGCGCCGCGCGCGGCTTCGCGCACATCGGCGTGATCAAGGGCCTCGAGGCACGCAATATCCAGATCGACCTGGTGGCCGGCACGAGTGCCGGCTCGGTGGTCGGCGCGCTGTACGCGTCGGGCATGAACGGCTTTGCGCTGAACAAGCTCGCCTTGACTATGGACGAAGCGTCGATCAGCGACTGGGCCATGCCCTTTCGCACGCGCGGCTTCCTGCAAGGCGTCGCGCTGCAGAACTACCTGAACACGACGCTCAACAACCGTCCGATCGAGAAAATGGCCAAGCCGCTCGGCGTGGTCGCCACCGACCTGAAGAGCGGCCAGCCGATCCTGTTCCAGCGCGGCAACACCGGCGTCGCGGTACGCGCGTCATGCAGCGTGCCGTCGATTTTCGAGCCGGTAAAGATCGGCGGGCGGGAGTATGTGGACGGCGGCCTGGTGAGCCCGGTGCCGGCTTCCTTCGCGCGCAAGATGGGCGCGGATTTCGTGATTGCCGTGGATATCTCGCAGCGCCCGGAAAGCGGCCTGACGGCCAGCTCGTTCGATGTGCTGATGCAGACCTTCACGATCATGGGTCAGACGATCAAGGCCTACGAACTCGACAAATACGCGGACATCGTGATCCGGCCAAATCTGGCCGCCATGAGTGGCAGTGATTTCTCCCAGCGCAACGCCGCGATTCTGGCCGGCGAAGAAGCGGTGGCGAAGATGATGCCGGAACTACAACGCAAGCTGGCAGCGAGCCGCGCCGCGGTGTAAGCGGAGCTGAACCGCAGACCTGCAAGGGCTTGCGAAGCGGAAGCCGCCCCGTCAGCCGCTCCGCTCAAATGCAAAAAAGCCTGCTTCGAACGAAGCAGGCTTTTTTACGCAGGAACGGCTGCGGCGCAGGCCGCGTGATCCGCACAATCCGTTACTGATTGCCGCCGATTGCCGCGTTCACGCGCTTGCGCAGATCCTGACCGTCCTGATAGGACGTCTCGATCCGGCGCGCGCCGGTGAAGCGCTTTTCCCAATAACCGCTATCCATGTCGTCGACGCGGATCGTGCTGCCCGTGGAAGGCGAATGCACGAACTTGTTGTCGCCGATGTAGATGCCAACGTGCGAGAACGTACGGCGCATGGTGTTGAAGAACACCAGATCGCCCGGCTTCAGATCGCTCACGCGAACCTTCTCGCCGACACGGCTCATTTCCTCGGCCCGGCGCGGCAGCGCCATACCGAGCGTGTCCTGGAACACGTAGCGGACGAAGCCGCTGCAATCGAGCCCGGAATCCGGCGTGTTGCCGCCCCAGCGGTAACGCACGCCGATCATGTTCAGTGCACCGACGACCACGTCGCCCGCTTTTCCGGCCATGCCGGAGAGGAACGATTTGGCGCCGCTGTCGCTATCGGGAGCGGTGGCTTGCGAATTGGGAGTGGACAAAGAATTCGACCCGTTGAGGGTCGAATATGAGGCATTCTGATTGAAACTGCTTACTTCGTCGGCGAACGCGCCGGGAGCTGCTGCCATCAAGACGCCAATGAACATCCCGGCGACGACGCGCGTGCAAGCCTGGGTTAGGTTTCTATCCTGCATTGGTCGGTATTTTTTGCCTAAAAATCAGAGAGCTACGGAAAAAGTTTGGTCGATACTAGCCAGTAAGTATTCACGTGTCAAAACAAATAGAAAAATTCAATCGGGACACGCACCCAATTGGTGAAAGGGTGAAAAATCAATGGTCAAGGGCTGCTTTCAGTAGCTTTCGAGTGTAGGGGTGCGCGGGCGTCGCAAAAATCTTCTCAACCTCGCCCGTTTCCACGATCGAACCGTTTTGCATGACCGCGACACGGTGCGCCATTGCCCCGATCACAGCCAGATCGTGGCTGATGAAAACGAAGCCCAGGTTGTACTTGTGTTGCAACCCGGCAAGCAGTTTCAGCACTTGCTGCTGGATGGAAACATCGAGCGCGCTGGTCGGTTCGTCGAGGATCAGAATGCGCGGCTCCAGCACGAGCGCGCGCGCAATGGCGATCCGCTGACGCTGGCCGCCGGAGAACTCGTGCGGATAGCGTTGCAACACCGTGCGGTCGAGGCCGACTTCGCGCAACACCGCGATCACCTTGTCGCGCCGCGCTTGCGGCGTCATGTCCGGCCGGTGCAGCGCGAGCCCTTCACCGACGATCCGCTCGATGGTCTGGCGCGGCGAAAGCGAACTGAACGGGTCCTGAAAGACGACCTGCATGTTCGAGCGCAAGGCGGTCTGTTCGGCGCCGCGGTAGCTGCCGAGCGGCCTGCCCTGAAACTCGATCTCGCCATGCGTGGTGCGTTGCAGACCGAGCAACGCCATCGCCAGCGTCGATTTGCCCGAACCCGATTCGCCGACGATTCCCAACGTCTCACCCTGGCGCACGGACACATTCGCGTCCGCGACCGCGCGAAACCGCCCCGAGCGGAACCAGCCGCTAAAGCCTGGCAGCTTCGTTTTGAAATCGACCGAAATTTCGCGCGCTTCGAGCAGCACCGGCGAAATCGGCAGCACGGGCACGACCGTGCGTTCAGGGCGGCTCGCCAGCAAACGCTGCGTGTACGGATGTTGCGGCGCCCCGAACACCCGCTCGACCGGCCCGCTTTCCACCAGGACGCCCTTCTCCATCACCGCGATGCGTTGCGCGAAGTGGCGCACCAGATTCAGATCGTGCGTAATCAGAAGGACCGCCATGCCGCGTTTTTCCGCTTCATCGCGTTGCAACTCCAGCAGCAGTTCGACGATCTGCGCGCGAATCGTCACGTCGAGCGCCGTGGTCGGCTCGTCGGCCAGCAGTAGACGCGGACGGCACGCCAGCGCCATCGCGATCATCGCGCGCTGGCGCTGGCCGCCGGAAAGCTGATGCGGATAGCTGTTCACGCGCTTGCCGGGCTCGGCGATGCCGGTGCGCCCCAGCAGCGCCACCGCGCGTTTGCGCGCCTCGTGTGCGCTCACGCCGTCGTGCACGACGATGGTTTCCGCGATCTGGTCGCCGACCGTATAGAGCGGGTTGAGCGCGGTCATCGGCTCCTGGAAGATCATCGCGATGTCCGAGCCGCGCATGCCGCGCATTTCGCGCTCGCTCTTGGCAAGCAGGTCTTCGCCGTCGAAACGGATCGACCCGCTCACCTGCGCGTCGCTCAGGAGGCGCAGGATCGACAGCGCGGTCACGCTCTTGCCTGAACCTGATTCGCCAACCAGAGCGACCCGTTCGCCGCGCTGGATCGCGAGCGTGACGTCGCTCACCGCGACCGTATCGCCAAAGCTCACGTGCAGATGCTCCAGTTCGAGCAGCGGCGCGGTGGCCTGTGGTGCTTCGCTCTGCAAGGACGCGCTCATTGATTGCCTCCGGCGCGCATGGCATCGGAGATGCGGGTATCGAGCGCGTTGCGCAGCGCATCGCCCATGAAGGTCAGCAGCAGCAGCATCGCCACCAGCACGCCGAAGGTGGACAGCGAGATCCACCAGGCGTCGAGATTCGCCTTGCCTTGCGCGAGCAGCTCACCGAGGCTCGGTGTCGGCGACGGGACGCCCAGGCCGAGAAAGTCGAGGCTCGTCAGCGCGAGAATCGCGCCACTCATGCGAAACGGCAGGAACGTGATCACGGGCGTCAGGCTATTGGGCAGCACATGCCGCCACATGATCTGCCAGTTCGACAGCCCCATCGCGCGCGCCGCGCGCACATAGTCCTGATGGCGATTGCGCAGAAACTCCGCGCGCACGTAATCGGACAGGCCGATCCAGCCGAATAGCGAAAGCAGCACGATCAGCAGAATGAAGCCCGGCTCGAAGATCGACGAGAAGATGATCAGCAGATACAGCTCGGGCATCGCACTCCAGATTTCGATCAGGCGCTGCCCGATGATATCGGTACGTCCTCCGAAATAACCCTGCACGGCGCCCGCCGCGATACCGAGAATCGTACCGATCAGCGTGAGCACCAGCCCGAACTCCACCGAGACGCGAAAGCCGTACAGAAGACGCGCGAACAGGTCGCGCCCGCGGTCGTCGGTGCCGAGCCAGTTGTCGCGCGATGGTGGCGCCGGATTGGGCGCCTTCGAAAAGTAATTCAACGTGTCGTAGTAGTAGCGATTCGGCGGATACAGCGCGAAGTTGCCTGGCGTGTCGAAACGCTGCTTGACATACGGATCGAGATAATCGGCCGGCGTCGGGAAATCACCGCCGAACGTGGTCTCTGCGTACGTCTTGAACATCGGGAAATACAGGTTGCCGTCATAGCGCACCACGAGCGGCTTGTCGTTCGACCACAGCGGACCCGCCAGGCTCGCCGCAAACGCCACGACGAACACGATCAGGCTCCAGTAGCCCAGACGCTGCTGGCGAAAGCGCTGCCACACACGGCGCGCGGGCGAAGGCGAGACGAACGCGCGCGCGGTCTCGGCGCGCGCCGACGCATCGGCGGAAAGACGGGCTCGATTCATCAGCGCTCCAGTTGTTCGAATTGGATGCGGGGATCGACCCACACATAGCAAAGATCGGAAATCAGCTTGGTCGCAAGACCGATCAGCGTGAAGAGATACAGCGTGCCGAGCACGACCGGATAGTCGCGCCGCACCACCGATTCGTACGACAGCAGCCCGAGGCCGTCGAGCGAAAACAGTGTTTCGATCAGCAGACTGCCGGTAAAGAACGCGCCGATAAACGCGGCCGGAAAACCGACGATCAGCGGCAACAGCGCATTGCGGAACACGTGCTTCCACAGCACGCGCTTTTCGGACAAACCCTTGGCGCGCGCGGTCAGCACGTATTGCTTGCGGATCTCGTCGAGAAAGGCGTTTTTCGTCAGCATGGTGACCACCGCGAAACTGCCCACGACCGAGGCCGTGATCGGCAACGCGATATGCCACAGATAGTCGAGCACCTTGCCGGCGACACTCAACTGCGCCCAGTTGTCCGACGTGAGGTTGCGCAGCGGAAAGAGTTGGAAGAACGTGCCGCCGCCGAACAGCACGAGCAGCAACACGCCCAGCACGAAGCCCGGAATCGCGTAGCCGATCAGCACCACGAGGCTCGTGGCGACGTCGAAGCGCGAGCCGTTGCGGATCGCCTTCGCAATGCCGAGCGGCACCGAGATCAGATAGGTCAGAAAGAACGTCCATAAGCCGATGCTGATCGAGACCGGCAGCTTGGAGACGATCAGCGACCACACGCTTTGATGGCGGAAATAGCTCTGGCCGAGATCGAACGTCGAGAAGCGCTTGAGCATCAGCACATAGCGCTCCAGCGGCGGTTTGTCGAAGCCGTAGAGCGCTTTCAGTTGCGCGATCTGCTGCGCGTCGACGCCGCTATGCGCGCGCAGGCCGAACGGCGCGCCGTTCTCCGCGCCTTTGCGCAACTCGTGCTGCATCTGCTCGACCGGGCCACCGGGGACGAACTGGATCACGGCGAAGGTCAGCGTCAGCACGCCGAGCAAGGTCGGGATCATGAGCAGCAGACGTTTGAGGATGTAGCTCCACATGGCGGCGTTTCCGGTGCGAAGGCGATGAATGAATGATGCGTTAGCGCGGCTGGGCCTGGGCTTGCGGCTGCGGCTGCGCGAACCACCACATCGACGTGATCCAGCCTTCCGCTGAATAGTACAGGGGCAGTGTTTTCGGCCACGCAAGCCCGCGCTTGAACGCCACCCGATGCGTCGCGCTGTACCAGTGCGGCACGACATAGTAGCCATGCATCAGCACGCGGTCGAGCGCGTGCGTGGCGTCGATCAGTTGCTCGCGCGTCTGCGCGTGCACGAGCGCGCTCAGGATGGCATCGACGGCGGGCGACTTCAGCCCGATCATGTTGTCAGAACCTGGCGTAGCCGCCGCCTTGCTGCCGAAGCGCTCGATCTGCTCCGAACCCGGCACCTGCACGTCCGGCATGCGAATGGTGGTGGTGTCGAAATCGAAGCTATCTAGCCGCTTCTGATAGACCGCGAAATCGGACACACGGAACGTGGCCTCGATGCCGAGCTTCTGCAGATTGCGGATGAAGGTCGCGACGATCGGCTCCATCTGCGCGGACGAGCCGGAGTCGTCGAGAATCTCGAAGCGGAACGGCTCGCCTTTGGCGTTGCGCAATGCGCCGTCGCGGTAGGTCCAGCCGGCCTGTTGCAACAATGTGCGCGCCTGCAGCAGATTGGCGCGCAGCGAGCCGGGCGGATCGGTGTCCGGCTGCTTCGGCGGCGGGCCGAACACCGCCGGATCGAGCTTCGCGCGCCATGGTTCGAGCAACGCCAGCTCACCGGGCGTTGGCAGCCCCTTCGCCTGCAATTCCGTATTGGCGAAGAAACTGTCGATACGCGTGTACTGATTGAAGAACAACTGGCGATTGAGCCACTGAAAGTCGAGTGCGAGATCGAGCGCCTTGCGCACGCGAACGTCCTGAAACAACGGGCGCCGCGTGTTCAGCATGAAGCCCTGCATGCCGGTGCCGTTATGTTGCGGAAACACCTGCTTGATCAGCTCGCCGTTATCGAACTTCTTGCCGACGTCACGTCGCACCCAATTGCGTGCCACATACTCGACCAGCGCGTCGTATTCGCCGGCCTTGAAGGCCTCGAGTCGCGCGGTGCTGTCCGAATACAGCTTATAGACGATGCGATCGAAGTTATTCATGCCGACACGCACCGGCAGCCCCGCGCCCCAGTAATTCGGGTCGCGACGGTACGTAATCGTGCGGCCGTTGTCGTACTGTTCGATCAGATAAGGGCCGCTGCTAATCGGCTTCTCGAACGCGAGCTGGTCGAACGGAATCCGGCTGCCGTCCGGCTTCATCCCCCACTTACGCGAGAACACCGGCATGCCGCCCGCGAGTAGCGGCAGCTCGCGGTTGCGCTGGTGAAACTCGAAGCGGATCGTGTGCGGATCGACCACCACCGCGCGGGTGATCTCGCCGAAGATCGATGCGAACTGCGGCGCGGCCTGCGGGCTTTTCAGCGTATCGAGCGAAAACTTGACGTCGTCGGCGGTGACCGGATCGCCGTTCGAAAAACGCGCGCGCGGATTGATGTGGAACGTGACGGACAAGCCGTCCGGCGCGATGTCGATGTCGTCGGCAAGCAGCCCGTAGGCGGACGCCACCTCGTCGCTGCTGCCAGTGGTGAGGCTTTCGAACATCAGGTCTACACCGGGCGCGGTATTGCCGCGCAGCGTGAACGGATTGAATTTATCGAAGCTGGTGAGGCGGCTCGGATTGGCCAGCACCAGCGTGCCGCCCTTCGGTGCCTCCGGGTTCACGTAGTCGAAGTGCTTGAAATCCGCCGGATATTTCGGGTCGCCGTATTGCGCGATCGCATAGACCGCGTGCGCGCGCGGCGCCACGAGCAAACCGGCCAAGGCCAGCACGGTGCACATCATGGCGGCGCAGGTGGAGCGCCAGGACCGCGGCACGATCGCGAGGCCGGCGCGCGAGGGTCTGTGAATCACGCGGCACCGAGGTGCGCGAGGCGTTGGAACCCGTCGCGAGCCAGTTGTCATAAGGGCCTTGTTGGTCAGTGGGACAAGTGCAGTGTGAGAGAATTCTACCCAATAAACCCGCGCGATCCGCACGTACCTTGCACACAGCGTCGAGGTGCGCGGCGCGCCCATCCGATCAGGAGATACCATGGGCTTCCTCGCTGGCAAACGCATCCTGCTGACCGGCCTGTTGTCGAACCGCTCGATCGCCTACGGCATCGCGCAGGCCTGCAAGCGCGAAGGCGCCGAACTGGCGTTCACCTATGTCGGCGAGCGCTTCAAGGAGCGCATCACGGAGTTCGCCGGCGAGTTCGGCAGCGACCTGGTGTTCCCCTGCGACGTCGCCGACGACGCGCAAATCGACGCCCTCTTCGCCTCGCTCAGGCAACATTGGGACGGCCTCGACGGTCTCGTTCATTCGATCGGCTTTGCGCCTCGCGAAGCGATCGCCGGCGATTTCCTCGACGGCATGACGCGCGAAAATTTCCGCATCGCGCACGACATCTCCGCGTACAGCTTCCCCGCGCTCGCCAAGGCCGCGCAGTCCATGTTCACGCCGGACGCGTCGTTGCTCACGCTCAGCTATCTCGGCGCCGAGCGCGCGATTCCGAATTACAACACCATGGGTCTCGCCAAGGCTTCGCTCGAAGCGAGCGTGCGCTATCTGGCGGTCTCGCTCGGCGCGAAAGGCGTGCGCGTCAACGGCATTTCGGCGGGTCCGATCAAGACGCTGGCCGCGAGCGGAATCAAGGGGTTCGGCAAGATTCTCGAGTTCGTCGAACAGAATGCGCCGCTCAAGCGCAACGTGACGATCGAACAGGTGGGCAATACAGCGGCTTTCCTGCTGTCGGATCTGGCGGCCGGTGTGACGGCGGAAATCGTGCACGTCGATAGCGGGTTTAGCGCGGTGGTGGGCGGTATGGCTGCTGTTGCGGAGTGAGCGCGTCTTTCGCGTGAGCGATGCGTGGCGTGGCGTGGCGTGGCGCGGTTGTTCGTGCCGTCGCGTTTTTGAGCCTGTTGCAGAAGCCCAAAAAGAAAACCGCCCTCACGGGCGGTTTTCTTTGAATTTGCGCTTCGATCAATCGCGGTCTGAAAGCTTAGTGCCAGCCGCGGTGATTGTCGTAGTGGTCGCGGCCATAGTCGTAACGGCCCGGGGGATGATGGCGGTACCAGTCATCGCGCGCCCAGTAGCGGCGACCATCCCAATAGCGGTCGCCATGCCAGCCGATCACGATCGCCGGGCCACCGTAGTACACAGGGGCCGGTTGATAGACGACCGGCGGCGGAGGCGGCGGAGGCGGTGCATAAACCGGTGCCGGCGCAACGTAAACCGGTGCGGGAATGCCGATGTTGACACCAATGTTGACGCCGCCGGCCATTGCTGCACCCGACGCGCCCAACGCGAAAACCCCGATCAGAAGCGGAACAAGACGAGCGGACTTCATCGATCACCCTTTGGAAGAATGTGTTGTTGGCGGAAATATAGCGCAAGGTGCCGTTCCGCGTATTTCAACTTTGTAATAACTGATGCATAAGATCGCGTTCACGAGGGACCGGTTACGTCTCGTTACATTGGACGAGGTTTTGGTGAAGAAGTGGGGGTGTTGTAATCGGCGCGTGCGGCCGTAGCAGCGCAATGTGCGGCGCGATGCATGGAAACCTCGTTGCCTGCCCGTCCGGCCACCGGGTATCCGGCCGACGGCAGTATGGACGGCCCGCAACGCACGGCACCAGACATCAACCATGCAGACTACGATATGCAGGATACCCAATCATTCTTTGGTTTCGATCCTGCTCTGTCAGCGCATGCAAATGCTCACGCTCGGACTGCGCTCTAACGAGATATCAGCAATAACGAAACCACCGGAAACCCATCCGACTTTGCCCGCCGGCGCAGCGAATAACGCGCCAAAAAACAAAAACCCCGCAGAGCCTAGACTCTGCGGGGTTCTCTCTACCACTTCTGGCGGAGACGGAGGGATTCGAACCCTCGATCCAGGTTTTGGCCCAGATGCTCCCTTAGCAGGGGAGTGCCTTCGACCTCTCGGCCACGTCTCCCAAACTTTCGGTCGCGCAGGGAGTCAGCGCGACGAAGCCAAGATAATAGCGGGCCGAACCACGAAGGTCAATGTCTGGCGAACATTTTTTGTGCCAGTTTTGTCATTGACGACGCAATTTATTCACATCGACCACGCAAAACAAACGGAGCGCTCTTGTACGCCCCGTTGTTCAAAGCAAATTACGCTTGATCCAGTTCGAACGCTTTATGCAGCGCGCGCACGGCGAGCTCCATATACTTCTCGTCGATCAACACCGAGATCTTGATTTCGGAGGTCGAGATCATCTGGATATTGATGCCCTCTTCCGACAGCGTGCGGAACATCGTGCTTGCGATACCGACGTGCGAGCGCATACCCACGCCGACCACCGACACCTTCGACACCTTCGGATCGCCCAGCACCTGCTCGGCCTGCACGTGGCCCTTCACCTGGCCCGTGAGGATGTCCATGGCGCGTTGATAGTCGCCGCGGCCAACCGTGAACGTGAACGCCGTTTTGCCTTCCACGCTCTGGTTCTGGATGATCATGTCGACGTCGATATTCGCGTCCGCCACCGGGCCGAGAATCTGGTACGCGATGCCCGGCTTGTCGGGCACACCCATCACGGCGATGCGAGCTTCGTCGCGCTGAAACGCGATGCCCGAGATGACTGCTTTTTCCATGGTCTCGTCTTCTTCAAAAGTAATCAGGGTGCCCGACTTCATTTCAGCGTCGAGCGGTATCAGCGGATCGGTCAGGCTCGACAGCACACGCGTCTTCACCTGATATTTGCCGGCGAATTCCACCGAGCGGATCTGCAGCACCTTCGAACCCAGGCTTGCCATTTCCAGCATTTCTTCGAACGTTACGCGATCGAGCCGGCGCGCTTCTTCCACCACGCGCGGGTCGGTCGTGTAGACACCGTCGACGTCCGTGTAGATCAGGCACTCATCGGCTTTCAACGCAGCCGCGACCGCGACCGCCGACGTATCCGAACCGCCACGGCCAAGCGTGGTGATATTGCCGTCAGGGTCGACGCCCTGGAAGCCGGTGATCACCACCACCTTGCCCGCGTCGAGATCGCGCAGCACGCGCTCGCCGTCGATTTCGCTGATACGCGCCTTCGTGAATGCGCTATCCGTTTTGACCGGCACTTGCCAGCCGGCGTAGCTGACCGCGTCGACGCCGGCTTCCTGCAGCGCGATGGCGAGCAGTCCCGAGCTGACCTGCTCGCCCGTAGCGGCGATCATGTCGAGTTCGCGCGGGCTCGGTTGAGCCGCGATGTCTTTCGCGAGACCGAGCAAGCGGTTGGTTTCGCCGGACATCGCCGACGGCACGACGACCATCTTGTGGCCAGCCTTGTGCCATTTCGCGACGCGCTTGGCGACGTTCTTGATGCGCTCGACCGAGCCCATCGAGGTGCCGCCGTATTTGTGTACGATGAGTGCCATTGTCGTTCTGAACTGGAGGAGAAACCGCGCTGGCGCGCTGGAGACGACCGCACAAAAGCACAGGAGCGCAACGTCTTGTGAACGACGGCAAAATGTGTGGCGGCGTAAATGCAGCACGCGTGCAGCACGCGCGGATTTGCCCGGGAATGATCGCTGATGGCTTATCGGAAACGACGGATCACGATCGCAGACCGGTAAAAGCGACGGCAAAAGCGGGTCGGGCAAACAAGCTAAATTACCTGATCGAGCGTAAAAAGACAAGCCGCAAAGGCCATCGAAATGCGCTGAATAAGGGCCGCAAAGGCTTGTTTCAGGCCAATTTGCGCCCTGTTTGCGGAATCGCAGGTTAGCTAGCCCAAGTGTCCGACCGGCCGGTCAGGCGATCAGCAAATCGTCGCGCCATACGATCCTGACGTGGGATTCGCCCTCGCCGGCCTGCTCGGGCAACACCGAGCGATTCACCCCAAGCAAGGGCACGAACAGCAGATCTTCGCCGCTGTAGAGCAACGGCACGTCGCGTTTCCACGCGGGAATACCGCGTTCCTGGAACAGGTTTTTCAACGTGCGGCTCGGCGCATCGTGAGCCGCGCCCGTGCGCATCCGTTCGCCGCCGCTACGCGAGCAAGCGCTCAACACGGCGCGCCGCAGAACGCTGACGGGAATCGCGTCGGGGTCGCCCGCGGCTGCGTCGGCGAACACGAATGTGCCGCGCCATTGCGGCAAACGCCAGACCGGCTCGCCCTGCCATGCGAGTTCGCTGGGCGCGCGCGCGGCGAGCGCGGTTTCATCGGCGGGATCGCGGCTGTCGCCCTTTTCCCAGTACACGAGGCCGCGATAGCTGCGCAATGCATGACCCGCGTGATCGACGCGTAGAGCATGGCCCTCGCCCGCCGCGCCAATTTCGCGCAGTTGACGCAGCGCATCGCCAAGACGCGCGCTCGATGCGGCGACAAGGCCGAGCGTGCGCATCCAGTAGCGTATGAGGTTGAGCGCCCGGTCGTCGTCGAGCGCGAGCAACGCATCATGCGAGAGCGCTCGTCCTTCGTCGCGTGACGCAGCCTGCATATCCATGCTCGCGAGCGTGTCGAGTAGCCGTTGTGCGGACGCGGCGTGCGCCGCCGTGCGAGCCAGCGCGTCGCGAAAGCCGGGAAAGTGGACAGCCAGCGCCGGCATCACGTCGTGGCGCAAAGCGTTGCGCGCATAACGCGTGTCCGCGTTCGATTCGTCGTCGATCCAGCGTAATGCATGCTCGCTCGCGTATTGTTCGAGCTGAACCCGCAGCAGATGAAGCAAAGGCCGCACGCGCGTGGCCGACGCGTTCGCGGGCAAATACTCCGGCGCCATCGCGGCGAGCCCGGCGAGGCCGGCGCCGCGCAGCAATTGCAGCAGCACGGTTTCCGCCTGATCGTCCGCATGTTGCGCGAGCCAGAGCGTGGCGATGCCGCGCGTCGCGCACATGTGGTCCAGCGCGCGATAACGCGCATCGCGCGCGGCGGCCTCGACGCTCACACCCGCGTCACGCGAAACCTCGACGCGCTCCGCTGCGAACTCGACGCCACGCGCCTGCGCGAACGCCTCGCAATGCGCGAGCCAGGCATCCGCGTGAGGACTCAGGCCGTGATGCACATGCAGCGCCACGCAACGCGCCGCACCGGCGACGCGCACCGCGGCATCGAGCAGCACACTCGAATCCACCCCGCCACTGAGCGCGATCGCGATACGCGCGTCAGTAGCGAGTGCGGACAGCGAAACGCCGACCGCCTCGATAAAAAGGGGGGGGGGGGGGGGGGGGGGGGGGGGGGTGA
>NZ_JARESX010000117.1:0-14861 GCF_046026435.1 Paraburkholderia sp. RL17-381-BIF-C
AATCGCGGATTGACGTATTTGCTGTAAGTGGTGCCCGGAGCCGGGCGCCCGCCCTCAGCGGGCATCCGGCTCTACGTTCTTTTACTGTCTGGCGGTGCAATATCGCCTCGCTCTTTCCAAGGAATTGTCATGCAGAACCAGAAAATCCGTATTCGCCTGAAGGCTTTCGACTATCGCCTGATCGATCAATCGGCTGCTGAAATCGTCGACACGGCAAAGCGGACTGGCGCAATCGTTCGTGGTCCGGTTCCCCTGCCGACCCGTATTCAACGCTTCGACATCCTGCGTTCGCCGCACGTCAACAAGACGTCGCGCGACCAGCTCGAAATCCGTACGCACCAACGTCTGATGGACATCGTCGATCCGACGGATAAGACCGTTGACGCATTGATGAAGCTGGATCTGCCGGCTGGCGTGGACGTGGAAATCAAGCTGCAATAAGGCTTCAAAACGTTGCCAGGCATGCCCGGCAGCGCTAAGTCATTGATTGCTTGCAGAAAACGAAAGGCCTCGCTATAATAGTGGGCTTTTCGCGCATTTGCGCAAAAAAGTCGGTGTGCTGCAGCATGAATTCATGCCCGAAACGGCACCGGCATTTTGTAAATTAGCCCCGACCAATCGCAGTCGGGAATGGAGAAAACGATGAGCCTTGGACTCGTAGGTCGCAAGGTTGGCATGACCCGTATCTTCACGGCAGAAGGGGATTCGATTCCCGTTACCGTGCTGGACGTGTCCGACAACCGCGTGACGCAGATCAAGACTGTTGAAACCGACGGCTACACGGCCGTGCAGGTTGCATTCGGTACGCGCCGTGCATCGCGCGTGACGAAGCCGTTGGCCGGTCATCTCGCCAAAGCCGGTGTTCAAGCCGGTGAAATCCTCAAAGAATTCCAGATCGATGCTGCCAAGGCTGCCGAGTTGTCGAACGGCACCGTGGTCGGTCCCGACCTGTTCGAAGTAGGCCAGAAGGTCGACGTGCAAGGCGTGTCGATCGGTAAGGGCTACGCCGGTACCATCAAGCGTTACAACTTCGCATCCGGCCGTGCATCGCACGGTAACTCGCGCTCGCACAACGTGCCGGGTTCGATCGGTATGGCGCAGGATCCGGGTCGTGTTTTCCCGGGTAAGCGCATGACCGGTCACATGGGTGACGATACGGTAACCGTGCAAAACCTCGAAATCGCTCGTATCGACGCTGACCGCAAGCTGTTGCTGGTCAAGGGCGCCGTTCCGGGTGCGAAGGGTGGCAAGGTATTCGTTACGCCGGCCGTGAAGACGCGTGCCGTGAAAGGAGCGAAATAATGGAACTTAAGCTCCTGAATGCCAATGGTCAGGAAGGTGCAGGCGTTAGCGCGTCGGACGTCGTGTTCGGCCGCGATTACAACGAAGCCCTGATTCACCAGGTGGTGGTGGCGTATCAAGCGAATGCCCGTAGCGGTAACCGCGCGCAGAAGGACCGTGAGCAAGTCAAGCACACGACCAAGAAGCCGTGGCGCCAGAAGGGTACGGGTCGCGCCCGTGCCGGTATGTCGTCGAGCCCGTTGTGGCGCGGCGGTGGCCGGATCTTCCCGAATTCGCCGGAAGAAAACTTTTCGCACAAGGTCAACAAGAAGATGCATCGCGCAGGTCTCTGCTCGATCTTCTCGCAGCTGGCCCGCGAAGGCCGTATCTCGGTAGTCGACGAGCTGACGCTCGAAGCGCCGAAGACGAAGCTGCTGGCCGAAAAATTCAAGGCGATGGGTCTCGACTCCGTGCTGGTGATTACCGACACGGTTGACGAAAACCTGTACCTCGCGTCGCGCAACCTCGCCCATGTGGCAGTTGTCGAGCCGCGTTACGCCGACCCGCTGTCGCTGATCTACTTCAAGAAGATCCTGATCACGAAGGCTGCGGTCGCCCAGATCGAGGAGTTGCTGTCATGAGCGAGATTCGCAAGAACGATCATCGTTTGATGCAGGTCCTGCTCGCGCCGGTGATCTCCGAAAAGGCGACGCTGGTGGCCGACAAGAACGAGCAAGTCGTGTTCGAAGTCGCGCCCGATGCCACGAAGCAGGAAGTGAAAGCTGCAGTCGAGCTGCTGTTCAAGGTGGAAGTCAATTCCGTCAACGTGCTGGTCTCGAAGGGCAAAGCCAAGCGCTTTGGCCGCTTCATGGGCAAGCGCAAGGACGTGAAGAAGGCGTATGTCTGCCTGAAGCCCGGCCAGGAAATCAACTTTGAAGCGGAGGCCAAGTAATCATGGCAATCGTTAAAGTTAAGCCGACTTCGCCGGGCCGCCGTGCGATGGTCAAGGTGGTCAACAAGGATCTGCATAAAGGCAAGCCGTTCGCACCGCTGCTCGACTCGCAATCCACGACCGCCGGCCGTAACAACAACGGCCACATCACGACCCGTCATAAGGGTGGTGGTCACAAGCATCACTATCGTGTCGTCGATTTCCGTCGCAACAAGGACGGTATCGCAGCGAAGGTCGAACGCCTTGAGTACGATCCGAACCGTAGCGCGAACATTGCGCTGGTTCTGTACGCAGACGGCGAACGCCGCTACATCATCGCTCCGAAGGGTATCACCGTCGGTCAGCAACTGATGTCAGGTTCGGAAGCGCCGATTCGTGCAGGCAACACGCTGCCGATCCGCAACATTCCGGTCGGTACGACGATTCACTGCATCGAAATGCTGCCTGGCAAGGGCGCGCAAATGGCGCGTTCGGCTGGTACGTCGGCGATGCTGCTGGCTCGTGAAGGCATCTACGCACAGGTCCGCCTGCGCTCGGGTGAAATCCGCCGCGTTCACGTTGAGTGCCGCGCGACGATTGGTGAAGTTGGCAACGAAGAGCATAGCCTCCGTCAAATCGGTAAGGCTGGCGCGAACCGCTGGCGCGGTATCCGCCCGACGGTGCGTGGCGTTGCAATGAACCCGGTCGATCACCCGCACGGTGGTGGTGAAGGCAAGACGGCTGCAGGTCGCGATCCGGTGAGCCCGTGGGGCACACCTGCTAAGGGTTATCGCACCCGCAGCAACAAGCGCACGACGAGCATGATCGTCCAGCGCCGTCACAAGCGTTAAGGAGTAGGCAATGGCACGTTCTGTAAAAAAAGGTCCGTTCTGCGACGCCCATTTGCTGAAGAAAGTTGAGGCGGCAGCAGCTTCGCGGGATAAGAAGCCGATCAAAACCTGGTCGCGTCGCTCGACGATCCTCCCGGATTTCATCGGTCTGACGATCGCCGTTCATAACGGCCGTCAACACGTTCCGGTGTACATCTCGGAAAACATGGTCGGCCACAAGCTTGGCGAGTTCGCACTGACCCGTACGTTCAAGGGTCATGCAGCCGACAAGAAGGCTAAGAAATAAGGGGCTCATGATGGAAGTGAAAGCAATTCATCGCGGTGCCCGCATCTCGGCGCAGAAAACGCGCCTTGTGGCTGACCAGATCCGCGGTTTGCCGGTCGACAAGGCGCTGAACGTTCTGACGTTTTCGCCGAAGAAGGCTGCGGGAATCGTGAAAAAGGTCGTGCTGTCGGCGATCGCGAATGCGGAGCATAACGAAGGCGCCGATATCGATGAGCTCAAGATCACGAGCATCTACATCGACAAGGCTGCGTCGCTCAAGCGTTTTACCGCGCGCGCTAAAGGCCGCGGTAACCGCATCGAGAAGCAATCCTGTCACATCACTGTGACGGTCGGGAATTAAGGGGTCATACGATGGGACAGAAAATTCATCCGACTGGCTTCCGTTTGGCCGTCAGCCGCAATTGGGCGTCGCGTTGGTACGCGAACAACAACAATTTCGCGGCGATGTTGCAGGAAGACATCGGTGTTCGTGAATACCTGAAGAAAAAGCTGAAGAACGCGTCCGTCGGCCGCGTTGTGATCGAGCGTCCTGCAAAGAACGCCCGTATCACGATTTTCAGCTCGCGTCCGGGTGTCGTGATCGGTAAGAAGGGTGAAGACATTGAACTGCTGAAGTCCGAGCTGCAAAAGCGCATGGGCGTTCCGGTTCACGTCAACATCGAAGAAATCCGTAAGCCGGAAACCGATGCGCAACTGATCGCGGATTCGATCACGCAACAGCTCGAGCGCCGGATTATGTTCCGCCGCGCGATGAAGCGTGCGATGCAAAACGCGATGCGTCTGGGTGCTCAAGGCATCAAGATCATGAGCGCTGGCCGCCTGAACGGTATCGAAATCGCTCGTACGGAATGGTATCGCGAAGGTCGCGTGCCGCTTCATACGCTGCGTGCTGATATCGACTACGCAACGTCGGAAGCAAAGACGACGTACGGCATCATCGGCGTGAAGGTGTGGGTCTACAAGGGCGACACGCTCGGCCGCAACGACGCACCGGTGGTTGAAGAAGTCGCCGAAGAAAAGCGTCCGCGCCGCAACGCACGTCCGGGTGGCGATCGCCGTCCGCGTCGCGATGGTGAAGGTGGTGGCCCGGCAGGTGCACGCCGTGGCGCTCCCCGTCGTGCTGGCGGTGCCGGCGACGGCGGGAAGACTGGAGAATAACGATGCTGCAACCGAAACGCAGAAAGTATCGCAAAGAGCAGAAGGGTCGTAACACCGGTATCGCTACCCGCGGCAACGCGGTGTCGTTCGGTGAGTTCGGCCTGAAGGCTATCGGTCGTGGTCGCTTGACCGCGCGCCAGATTGAAGCGGCACGTCGTGCAATGACGCGTCACATCAAGCGTGGTGGCCGCATCTGGATCCGCATCTTCCCGGACAAGCCGATCTCGCACAAGCCGGCTGAAGTACGGATGGGTAACGGTAAAGGTAACCCTGAGTACTACGTCGCAGAGATTCAACCGGGCAAGATGCTGTACGAAATGGACGGCGTAACCGAAGAGCTGGCACGCGAAGCGTTCCGTCTGGCTGCAGCTAAGCTGCCGCTCAAGACGACGTTTATCGTGCGTCAGCTCGGCGCCTAAGGAGCAAATGATGAAGGCTTCCGAACTTCACCAGAAAGATCAGGCCGCGCTCAACAAGGAGCTGTCGGACCTGTTGAAGGCGCAATTCGGCCTGCGCATGCAACTCGCGACCCAGCAGCTCACGAACACGAGCCAGCTGAAGAAGGTTCGTCGCGACATCGCACGTGTGCGGACCGTCCTGACTGAGAAGGCGAACCAGAAATGAACGATAGCGTAAAAACCTCGCTCAAGCGGACGCTGGTCGGCAAGGTCGTCAGCAACAAGATGGACAAGACGGTCACCGTGCTGGTTGAGCACCGCGTGAAGCACCCGATCTACGGCAAGTACGTTGTGCGTTCGAAGAAGTACCACGCGCACGACGATGCGAACACGTACAACGAGGGCGACCTCGTTGAAATCCAGGAAACGCGTCCGATTTCGAAGACGAAAGCTTGGGTTGTGGCTCGCCTGGTCGAGGCTGCTCGCGTCATCTGACGCCGCAATGTTGTAGAAGTAATTGAAATCGCAGTAAGTTTCGCTTGCAAGACCGAGATTATTTGTTATAATCTCGGTCTTCCCTCTTTTATGGGAGCCCCGTCGCGGGCGAAGTTGGTGGGGGAAGCGGATCAGGCGCCAGTCTGTTCCGAAGGATTCACCGGATTGCGATGGCGGGTTTCGTTTGCCGTCGCTGCTGTTCATACCCAAGCAGCCGATTGGCTGACGGGACCAAGACTGACCGGGTACGCCATGGTGGTGTGGCCGGATTAAGTTGGGAAAGATAAACCATGATCCAGACCGAAACTCGGCTTGAAGTGGCCGACAACACGGGTGCACGTGAAGTCATGTGCATCAAGGTGCTCGGCGGCTCGAAGCGTCGTTATGCCAGCATTGGCGACATCATCAAGGTGACCGTCAAAGAAGCAACGCCGCGCGGGCGCGTGAAGAAAGGCGAAATTTATAACGCCGTGGTGGTTCGCACCGCCAAGGGCGTGCGCCGTCAGGACGGCTCGCTGATCAAGTTCGATGGCAACGCCGCTGTGTTGTTGAATGCCAAGCTCGAACCTATTGGCACCCGTATTTTCGGGCCTGTCACGCGCGAGTTGCGCAGCGAACGATTCATGAAGATCGTTTCGTTGGCACCTGAAGTGCTGTAAGGAGTCGCGATGAACAAGATTCGCAAAGGTGACGAAGTTATCGTCATCACCGGCAAAGATAAAGGCAAGCGCGGCGTCGTGCTGTCCGTTGGCGAAGGCAAAGTGATTGTCGAGGGTATTAACCTCGTCAAGAAGCACGTCAAGCCGAACCCGATGAAGGGTACGACGGGCGGTGTGGAAGCCAAGACGATGCCGCTGCAAATTTCGAACGTCGCATTGGTCGACGCGAATGGCAAGGCGTCGCGTGTAGGCATCAAGGTCGAGGGAGACAAGAAAGTCCGTTTCCTTAAAACGACCGGTGCCGAGCTGAGCGCCTGACGCTGCGGAGTAAAAAAATGGCTCGTTTGCAAGAGTTTTACAAAGAAAAGGTTGTACCCGGCCTCATCGAGAAGTTCGGTTACAAGTCCGTGATGGAAGTGCCGCGCATCACCAAGATCACCCTGAACATGGGTCTTGGCGAAGCCGTTGCTGACAAGAAGATCATCGAAAACGCCGTTGGCGACCTGACGAAGATCGCAGGCCAGAAGCCGGTGATCACGAAGGCACGCAAGGCAATCGCTGGCTTCAAGATCCGTCAAGGCTATCCGATCGGTGCAATGGTCACGTTGCGTGGTCAAGCAATGTACGAATTTCTGGACCGTTTCGTGACGGTCGCGCTCCCCCGTGTGCGTGACTTCCGTGGCGTGTCGGGTCGTGCATTCGATGGTCGCGGCAACTACAACATCGGTGTGAAAGAGCAGATCATTTTCCCCGAAATCGACTACGACAAGATCGACGCACTGCGTGGGCTGAACATCAGCATCACGACGACTGCGAAGACCGACGACGAAGCAAAGGCTCTGCTCGCCAGCTTCAAGTTCCCGTTCAGAAACTGAGGTTACCGTGGCTAAACTGGCACTGATCGAACGTGAAAAGAAGCGTGCTCGCCTGGCCGCTAAGTACGCTCCCAAGCGTGCAGAGCTGAAAGCGATCATCGGCGATATGAGCAAGTCGGACGAAGAGCATTACGCAGCACGTCTGGAACTGCAACAACTGCCGCGCAACTCTAATCCGACCCGTAAGCGCAATCGTTGCGCAATTACCGGTCGCCCGCGTGGCACGTTCCGTAAATTCGGGCTGGCGCGTAACAAGATTCGCGAAATCGCGTTTCGCGGCGAGATCCCTGGCCTGACCAAGGCGAGCTGGTAATAGGAGAAACGTAAATGAGCATGAGTGATCCTATCGCCGATATGCTGACTCGCATCCGCAATGCGCAGATGGTTGAGAAAGTCTCGGTGACTATGCCCTCGTCGAAAGTCAAGGTTGCGATTGCGCAGGTCCTGAAGGACGAAGGCTATATCGATGATTTCGCAGTGAAGTCCGAAGGTGCGAAGTCTGAATTGAACATCGTGTTGAAGTACTACGCTGGCCGTCCGGTCATCGAACGCATTGAACGCGTTTCGAAGCCTGGTCTGCGTGTGTACCGCGGCCGTAACGACATCCCCGTGGTCATGAATGGCCTCGGCGTGGCAATCGTGTCGACGCCGAAGGGCGTGATGACGGACCGCAAGGCGCGTGCAACGGGCGTTGGCGGCGAAGTCATCTGCTACGTCGCTTAAGGCCGAAAGGAGAGAAACATGTCTCGAGTAGGTAAAAGCCCGGTCGCGCTGCAAGGCGCAGAAGTGGCCCTGAGCGACGATCGCATCACCGTCAAGGGCCCGCTGGGTACGATTACGCAGGCGGCAAACCGCCTCGTGAAAGTGGTGAACGACAACGGCACGCTGAATTTCGAGCCGGTTGACGAAAGCCGCGAAGCGAATGCGATGTCGGGCACGATGCGCGCACTGGTTGCGAACATGGTGAACGGCGTGACGAAGGGTTTCGAGCGCAAGCTGACGCTGGTTGGCGTTGGCTACCGCGCACAGGCGCAAGGCGACAAGCTGAACCTGTCGCTGGGTTTCTCGCACCCTGTGGTGCACCAGATGCCGGAAGGCGTCAAGGCTGAGACCCCGACGCAAACCGAAATCGTGATCAAGGGGATCAACAAACAACAAGTTGGCCAGGTCGCTGCAGAAGTGCGCGGCTATCGCCCGCCGGAGCCCTATAAGGGCAAGGGTGTGCGTTACGCCAATGAGGTTGTGATCCTCAAAGAAACGAAGAAGAAGTAAGGGTGCGCAATCATGGATAAGACTCAATCTCGCCTGCGCCGCGCTCGTCAGACGCGTATCAAGATCTCTGAGCTGCAGGTCGCGCGTCTCGCCGTGCATCGCACGAACACGCACATCTATGCGCAAGTGTTCTCGCCGTGCGGCACCAAGGTGCTCGCCAGCGCGTCGACGCTCGAGGCCGAAGTGCGTGCGCAATTGGCTGATCAAACGGGCAAGGGCGGCAACGTCGCTGCTGCCACGCTGATCGGTAAGCGCATCGCAGAAAAGGCTAAGGCTGCCGGCATCGAATCCGTCGCCTTCGACCGTTCGGGTTTCCGTTACCACGGCCGCGTGAAAGCGCTGGCTGATGCGGCGCGCGAAGCCGGACTCAAGTTCTAAGGGAAGAATTCGTCATGGCAAAGATGCAAGCGAAAGTTCAGGCTGACGAACGCGACGACGGCCTGCGCGAAAAGATGATTTCGGTCAACCGCGTGACCAAGGTTGTGAAGGGCGGCCGGATTCTCGGTTTCGCCGCACTGACCGTGGTTGGCGACGGCGATGGCCGCATCGGCATGGGCAAGGGCAAAGCGAAGGAAGTTCCGGTTGCTGTTCAAAAGGCAATGGAACAAGCTCGCCGTAACATGTTCAAGGTGCCGCTGAAGAACGGTACGTTGCAACACGAAGTGCATGGTAAGCACGGCGCATCCGCAGTTCTCCTCGCTCCGGCGAAGGACGGTACGGGCGTGATCGCTGGTGGCCCGATGCGCGCAGTGTTCGACGTAATGGGCGTGCAAAACGTGGTTGCTAAGAGCCACGGTTCGACGAACCCGTACAACCTCGTTCGTGCAACGCTCGACGGTCTGCGCAAGCAGTCCACGCCGGGCGACATCGCGGCGAAGCGCGGCAAGTCCGTCGAAGATATTCTGGGCTAAGGTGGACACCATGTCTGATAAAACTGTCAAGGTCCAGCTCGTCAAGAGCCTGATCGGCACCCGTGAGACGCACCGTGCAACGGTGCGTGGCTTGGGCCTGCGCCGACTCAACTCGGTTAGCGAGTTGCAGGACACGCCGGCTGTGCGCGGCATGATCAACAAGGTTTCGTACCTCGTTAAGGTCATCAGCTAAGCGGCTGACCAGGACTCAAGGAGTTGATAATGGAATTGAATAACCTGAAGCCGGCTGAAGGCTCGAAGCACGCTAAGCGTCGCGTCGGCCGTGGTATCGGCTCCGGTCTGGGCAAGACGGCTGGCCGCGGTCACAAGGGTCAGAAGTCGCGCTCAGGCGGCTTTCACAAGGTTGGCTTCGAAGGCGGTCAAATGCCGCTGCAACGTCGCCTGCCGAAGCGTGGCTTTACTTCGCTGACGAAGGAATTCGTTGGTGAGGTGCGTCTCTCGGATCTGGAAAAGCTGCCGGTCGATGAAATCGATCTGCTGGCTCTGAAGCAAGCCGGCTTGGTCGGCGAGTTGATCAAGAGCGCCAAGATCATCGCGACGGGCGAGCTCAAGCGCAAGGTCGTTGTGAAGGGTCTGGGTGCGACGAAGGGTGCGCGCGCTGCTATCGAAGCAGCCGGCGGCTCTTTTGCCGAGTAACGCGCAAGCTAATTGCCGTCACTAGCATTTGCATCGGAGAAGGTACTTGGCTAACAGCCCGAGTCTCGCAAAACCCGGTCGCGGCGCGGCGAAGTTCGGCGATCTGCGTCGGCGGGCAGTGTTCCTGCTGCTGGCGCTGATCGTCTACCGTATCGGCGCGCATATTCCGGTGCCGGGTATTGACCCGGACCAGCTGGCAAAGCTTTTCCAAAGCCAGTCGGGCGGCATCCTTGGCATGTTCAACATGTTTTCGGGTGGCGCACTTTCGCGGTTCACGATTTTTGCGCTGGGGATCATGCCGTATATTTCGGCGTCGATCATCATGCAGTTGCTGGCGATTGTCTCGCCGCAGCTCGAAGCGCTGAAAAAGGAAGGGCAAGCGGGTCAACGGAAGATTACGCAGTACACGCGTATCTTCACGGTCCTGCTGGCGACGTTCCAGGCGTTCGGCATTGCCGTGGCGTTGGAAAATCAGCCTGGCCTGGTGATTGATCCGGGAATGGTTTTTCGGTTGACGACGGTCGTGACGCTGGTGACCGGCACGATGTTCCTGATGTGGCTGGGTGAGCAGATCACGGAGCGCGGGCTTGGCAACGGTATCTCGATCATTATTTTCGGCGGGATTGCAGCGGGCTTCCCGAATGCAATCGGTGGTCTTGTTTCGCTGGTGCAAACCGGTTCGATGAGTCCGATATCCGCGATTATCGTCGTCGCGCTGATTGCTGCTGTGACGTATCTGGTGGTGTTCATCGAACGCGGCCAGCGCAAGATTCTTGTGAACTACGCAAAGCGGCAAGTCGGTAACAAGATTTACGGCGGTCAGTCTTCGCATTTGCCGCTGAAATTGAACATGTCGGGCGTGATTCCGCCGATCTTTGCATCGTCGATCATTCTCTTCCCGGCAACCATCCTGAACTGGTTTAGTTCGGGGTCGCGTACCAGCTGGTTCGCAGACACGTTGCACAACGTGGCCGAAGCCCTTAAGCCCGGTCAACCCGTGTACGTGTTGCTGTACGCGTTGGCGATCGTTTTCTTCTGTTTCTTCTACACCGCACTGGTGTTCAACAGCAGAGAGACGGCCGACAACCTGAAAAAGAGTGGCGCTTTCGTCCCAGGCATCCGCCCGGGCGATCAAACGGCCCGATACATTGACCGCATCCTCACGCGTCTGACGCTGGCCGGTGCGATCTACATCGTGTTCGTTTGTCTGCTGCCCGAGTTTCTGGTGCTGCGCTGGAACGTGCCGTTTTATTTTGGTGGAACGTCGCTGCTGATCATTGTCGTCGTCACAATGGATTTCATGGCGCAGGTGCAGTCGTACGTTATGTCGCAACAGTATGAATCGCTGCTGAAGAAAGCTAATTTCAAAGGCGGCGGCGTCCCGATGCGTTGAAAGGACTTATGGCCAAAGACGATGTGATCCAGATGCAGGGTGAAGTCATCGAAAACCTGCCTAATGCTACCTTCAGGGTGAAGCTGGAAAACGGCCATGTCGTATTGGGACACATATCTGGGAAGATGCGGATGCACTACATCCGGATCTTGCCGGGCGACAAGGTGACGGTTGAATTGACGCCTTACGATCTGTCGCGTGCGCGGATCGTGTTCCGGGCGAAGTGATTTGAAAAAAGGGTAATATCATGAAAGTGATGGCATCGGTTAAGCGCATTTGCCGCAATTGCAAGATCATCAAGCGCAAAGGCGTTGTGCGCGTGATTTGCAGCTCTGATCCGCGCCACAAACAGCGTCAAGGCTGAACGCCGCGCTTTTGCTTGCGCTTTTTGTTTGAGGAAAAACAATGGCTCGTATCGCAGGGGTTAACATCCCGAATCACCAGCATACCGAAATCGGCCTCACGGCTATCTACGGTATCGGCCGCACGCGCTCGCGCGACATTTGCGTCGCTGCTGGTGTGGCATTTTCGAAGAAGGTCAAAGACCTGAACGACGCAGACCTCGAAAAGCTGCGTGAAGAAGTCGGCAAGTTCATCGTTGAAGGCGATCTGCGCCGTGAAACGACGATGAACATCAAGCGCCTGATGGATCTCGGCTGCTACCGTGGCGTTCGGCATCGTAAGGGCTTGCCCCTGCGCGGCCAACGCACGCGTACGAATGCCCGTACGCGCAAGGGTCCGCGTCGTGCAGCGCAATCGCTGAAGAAGTAAGCGGAACTGACAGTTACAGGAAAACGTAATGGCTAAGGCTTCGAACAACTCCGCGGCGCAACGCGTTCGCAAGAAGGTCAAGAAGAACGTCGCCGAGGGCGTGGTTCACGTTCACGCGTCGTTCAATAACACCATCATCACGATCACTGATCGCCAAGGCAATGCACTTGCTTGGGCAACGTCGGGTGGTCAGGGCTTCAAGGGTTCGCGTAAGTCGACCCCATTTGCAGCCCAGGTGGCAGCCGAATCGGCTGGCCGCGTGGCGATGGAATACGGCGTGAAGAACCTCGAAGTGCGGATCAAGGGCCCCGGTCCTGGCCGTGAGTCGGCGGTGCGCGCGTTGCATGGTCTTGGCATCAAGATCACCGCGATCTCCGACGTGACTCCCGTCCCGCACAACGGCTGCCGTCCGCCGAAGCGTCGTCGTATCTAAGACGCTTGTTTTGCCAGCGCCTGTTGCCGCCCTGCGCGGCGGCAGGCTGCTTGCGCTATTGAATTGACTAAGCCCACCGTTCGACCCAAAGGGTTCGGACTAGCGCGAATGCATGCATTTGCGTGATTAATCATAGAAGGAATCAACGTGGCACGTTATATCGGCCCTAAGGCCAAGCTGTCCCGCCGTGAAGGCACTGACCTTTTCCTGAAGAGCGCCCGTCGTTCGCTCGCTGACAAGTGCAAGCTTGACAGCAAGCCCGGCCAGCACGGCCGCACCTCGGGTGCACGTACGTCCGACTACGGCACGCAGCTGCGCGAAAAGCAAAAAGTGAAGCGCATCTACGGTGTCCTCGAGCGCCAATTCCGCCGTTACTTCGCTGAAGCTGACCGCCTGAAGGGCAACACGGGTGAAAACCTGCTGCAACTGCTCGAATCGCGTCTGGATAACGTCGTGTATCGCATGGGCTTCGGCTCGACGCGCGCTGAAGCGCGTCAGCTGGTGAGCCACAAGGCGATCACGGTGAACGGCGTTGTGTCGAACATCCCGTCGATGCAAGTGAAGGCTGGCGACGTCGTTGCTGTCCGCGAACAGAAGAAGAAGCAGGCGCGTATTCTCGAAGCGCTGTCGCTGGCTGAGCAAGGCGGTCTGCCGAGCTGGGTCGCTGTTGATTCGAAGAAGTTCGAAGGCACGTTCAAGCAGAAGCCGGAACGCAGCGACATCGCTGGCGATATCAACGAAAGCCTGATCGTCGAATTGTATTCGCGGTAATCGGATTAACGGCCGGGGCACCTCGATTGCGCTAAGCAAGGGGGCGTCTCGGCTGTTTATTTTCAGGTTGTTACCGGTCAGCCTTATCGGTGTAACGAGCCGAGGGTATTGAAAAGGAAAACCTATGCAAACCAGTTTGTTGAAGCCCAAGATCATCGCTGTTGAATCGCTTGGTGAGAGCCACGCGAAAGTGGTCATGGAACCGTTTGAACGCGGTTATGGCCACACCTTGGGTAACGCGCTCCGGCGCGTGCTGCTGTCGTCGATGGTGGGCTATGCGCCGACCGAAGTGACGATCGCAGGAGTCGTGCATGAGTATTCGACGCTCGACGGTGTGCAAGAGGATGTGGTCAACCTGTTGTTGAACCTGAAGGGCGTGGTCTTCAAGCTGCATAACCGTGACGAAGTGACGGTTACGCTGCGCAAGGAAGGCGAAGGCGTTGTCACCGCTGGCGACATCGAACTCGCGCACGATTGCGAAGTGATCAACCCGGATCACGTGATTGCGCATCTGTCGAAGGGCGGCAAGCTCGACGTGCAGATCAAGGTCGAAAAGGGCCGCGGCTATGTGCCGGGCAATGTGCGTCGTTATGGCGAAGAGTCGGCCAAGATCATCGGCCGTATCGTGCTGGATGCGTCGTTCTCGCCGGTTCGCCGCGTGAGCTATGCCGTGGAAAGCGCCCGCGTCGAACAGCGTACCGACCTCGACAAGCTCGTGATGAACATCGAAACCAACGGTGTGATTTCGCCGGAAGAAGCGATCCGTCAATCGGCGCGCATTCTGGTCGATCAACTGTCGGTCTTCGCTGCTCTGGAAGGCACCGAAGCAACGGCTGAAGCGCCGTCGCGCGCGCCGCAGATCGATCCGATCCTGCTGCGCCCGGTTGATGATCTCGAACTGACGGTTCGTTCCGCGAACTGCCTGAAGGCCGAGAACATTTACTACATCGGCGACCTGATCCAGCGCACGGAAAACGAGCTGCTCAAGACGCCGAATCTGGGCCGCAAGTCGCTGAACGAAATCAAGGAAGTACTGGCGTCGCGTGGTTTGACGCTCGGCATGAAACTCGAGAACTGGCCGCCGGCTGGTCTGGACAAGTAATCCCGGGGCAGAACCCCGTCGCTGCACTGGCAAAGACGCGGATTTTCCTTTAAAATCCGCGTCTTGTCTTTTTTCACTACCGGCCCGTGCACTCGCTACCGTTGGGAAACCGCGGGAAGTTCGAGAGCGATAGAAGAGCTGGACCAAAACTTTGAATCGAAGGAATTAACATGCGTCACCGTCATGGTTTGCGGAAACTGAACCGCACGAGCAGCCACCGTCTGGCAATGCTCCGTAATATGTCCAACTCGCTGATCGAGCACGAAGTCATCAAGACCACGCTGCCGAAGGCGAAAGAACTCCGTAAAGTCGTCGAGCCGCTGATCACGCTCGGCAAGAAACCGTCGCTGGCAAATCGTCGTCTGGCATTCAACCGCCTGCGCGATCGTGACTCGGTCACGAAGCTGTTCGAAGTTCTGGGCCCGCGTTACGCTACCCGTCCGGGCGGATACCTGCGCGTGCTGAAGTTCGGCTTCCGCGTTGGCGACAACGCTCCGATGGCACTGGTCGAACTGCTCGACCGTCCGGAAGTTGAAGAAGTCGAAGTGCAAGAAGCTGAGTAAGCTTTTTAGCATCAAAAGAAAGCCAGGCGCCAAGCCTGGCTTTTTTGTTTCCAG